>JAIDME010000318.1 GCA_029050705.1 Acetatifactor sp. | reverse complement strand
CGGTAAGGCGCATAAGACTGCACGCTCTTCCCATAGGTGCGCTGAAAAATCTCCTCAATCTCCTCCTGGGTGATATCGTCGGAGCGCTCCGGACGTCTGTCTCCGGGACGGCTCTGCCCGGGATACCCCGGTCCGACGCCCCGCGCCCGGCCGGTATCGCTCAAATCCCGCTCTCCCCCCAAGTCTCCGTTTCCCGCCTGCTCCGGGCTCCACCCGCTCTCCACATGCGCGTAGGCCGGCACCTCCTCCCAGCCCACCAGAAAGCCTGCTCCATGGGCACAGAATACGGAAGCTGAAGGATTCTCCGTGTCAGCCTCCGGGTCGTAGCCGATCTCTGCGATTACCTCCTCCGCATTGTGACACGGCTCGTATCCTTTCAGCACACAGGCCAGCCTGCCTCTCCCCTTTGTGTAGGCGTTGACCTCCCTCTGATAGTCCCGCATAGCAGATACCGGAGCGCTTCCGGTGAGGACAGCAGTCTCCCCTTCCGTCACAGGAGGCTCAAAGCTGCCGCACATCCGTTGAATGTCGGACATGGCACGCCCCAGTTGCTCCAGCGGCACCACCAGGGTAAAGGAAAATACCGGCTCCAGCAGGACACTCTCACACTGCATCAGTCCCTGCCGCAGGGCCCTGTATGTAGCCTGTCTGAAATCTCCGCCCTCCGTGTGCTTTAAATGCGCTCTTCCTGCCAGCAGGGTAATTTTCATATCCGTTATGGGTGAGCCGGTCAACACCCCAAGATGAGTCTTTTCCTCAAGATGGGTGAGCACCAGCCGCTGCCAATTCCTGTCCAGCTCATCCTCACTGCAGCTGGCGGCAAACTCCAGCCCGCCGCCCGGCTCCCCCGGTTCCAGCAGCAGATGAACTTCCGCATAGTGACGCAGAGGTTCAAAATGCCCGATTCCCTCCGCCGGTGAAGCGATGGTCTCCTTGTACAGCAGCCGCCCGCTGTCAAATTCCACCTCCATGCCGAAACGCTCCTTTATCAGACTCTTCAATATTTCTGTCTGCACCTCGCCCATGACCTGAAGATGAATCTCGCGTATACTTTCCCGCCAGGCCACATGAAGCTCCGGCGTCTCCTCCTCCAGACTCCGCATCTGTCCCAGCGCCTTCACCACATCCGTCCCCTCCGGCAGCACCAGCCGATAAGTCAGAACCGGCTCCAGAACCGGCTGCCCGCTTATGCCCTCACAGCCAAGCCCCTGCCCCGCAAAAGTTCGGCTTAATCCTGCCACCGCACAGATACCTCCTGCTTCCACCCGGTCCACTGCTTGGAATCCTCCGCCGCCGTATATCCTCAGGGCATCCGCTTTTTCCTCCCAGATGTCATTCTGCTTCACCGCACTGGCACCGTTACTCACCGGCATCTTGACCCGAAGTTCTCCGCCGGTCACCTTCAGATGAGTCAGCCGGTTTCCTGCGGCATCTCTGGATATTTTATAAACTCTTGCCCCGAACTCCTCCGGGTACTCCTTTACCGACATAAAACGGCGCAGCCCATCCAGAAGCTCCTCCACCCCCTCAAGATGCAGGGCTGACCCAAAATAACAGGGGAACACCTGCCGCCCGGCAATCCCGCGGGCAATGGATTCGTCGCTCATCATCCCCGTCTCCAGATACTCCTCCATCAGTTCCTCGCTACACATGGCGAGGTTCTCTCGCCAAGCGAGCTCCTCTCGCCGGGCCAGTTCTTCCCGCCTGGCCAGTTCCTCCCGCCCTGCTGCGTCTTCCTCCTGCGCAAAATCTTCTCCCCGAGGGACAACTTCTCCCTGGGGAGTACCTTCTCCCTGGGGAGTACCTTCTCCCTGGGGAGTACCTTCTCCCCATGAGCCCTTCCCGCCCGATCGCCGAACATTCCTTCCATCCGTCTGTTCCATCACGCTGCTAAACTCCACGCATTCGCTGCCCAGCCTGTTCTGAAGCTCTCTCATCAGCGCCTGTCTGTCCGTTCCCGGCTGGTCCATCTTGTTGATAAACAAAAAGACCGGAATCTCATATCGCTTCAACAGCCTCCACAGCGTTTCCGTATGACCCTGTATGCCGTCAGAACCGCTGATTACCAGCAGGCAGTAATCCAAAACCTGCAGGGTTCTCTCTGTCTCCGCCGAAAAATCCACATGCCCCGGAGTATCCAGCAGCACAAGATCCAATCCTTTCCATGACAGGTTCGCCTGTTTGGAAAAAATGGTAATTCCCCTCTCCCTCTCCAGGGCAAAATTGTCCAGGAAAGCGTCTCCATGGTCCACTCTGCCCAGTTTTCGCAGTACTCCCGCGGTATAAAGCAGTCCCTCTGAAAGAGTGGTCTTTCCCGCATCCACATGAGCCAGAATACCGATGACCGTCTTCGAACCCTGCATATTCCTTACATTCCTTTCCTCTATTGTTTTCTGTAATATTGTTCAGCTTAAATACGAAACGGCCCCGGCAGACAATTACTCCTTGACAACAATGTGAAATCCCCGTATAGTAATAAAAAATACATAAACGCTAGGGGAGCACATCGCTGAGATTGAGACGGTATTGTCCGTTTCTAACCCTCACTACATGATCCGGTTAATACCGGCGTATGGAAGCAAAGCAGTAAGGCCATGCCGCCTTGCTGTACCCGCAGATCTGCGGGGCCGATGTCCCCTCCTTAGCCAACATAAGGAGGATTTTTTATGCGTAACTCTAAAACTCAGATCATGGTGGAAGGCGCTGTCATGGTTGCCCTCGCCACCGCACTCAGCTTCATTTCAATCATCCAGCTGCCCTGGGGCGGCACAGTCACCCTGCTGTCTATGCTCCCTATCGCCATCTTCTCTATCCGCAGAGGCGTAAAGGCCGGATTTGCGGCATCCTTCCTGTATGCCCTGATTCAGTTTGCCCAGGGAGCCATGAAAGGGCTTTTCGGCTGGGGACTGACTCCAGGCATGCTCGCAGCCTGCATTTTCCTGGATTATATCGGGGCCTTTTTCGTACTGGGGATTGCCGGTATCTTCCGCAGGAAAAATTTTGCCGGCTGGATGGGCGGTATTACGCTGGCTGTAAGCCTGCGCTTCCTCTTCCACTTTTTGAGCGGCGTGGTCATCTGGCACAGTGCAGGTGAACTGTGGAGCGGATTTTCAACAGATAATACTTTTCTTTACAGTTTCCTCTACAACGGCTGCTATATGCTCCCGGAGCTTATCCTGACTCTGGCAGGAGCGGCTGCCCTGCTGAAGGTTCCCCAGACAAAAAGGCTGATCATCTTACCGGAATGAATGATGTACAAATTACTATGTACCAGTATAACATGAAATAGCCATGACTGGAAACAAAAAAGACGCATGATCACACACGTCTTTTTTGTTTCCGTTATAGATTCACAGAAGTTCTAAAAACTAAGCAATTTGTTCTATGCGGCTTTTCTTGCATAAAGGATATGCTGCAATAAAAGGTTCAATTCTTTTTTTCATCTCGACAAAAGAGCTGCCATAAAAATACAGAGCAGTGTGCGCAGGTCCCTCCCAATAACTATACATTCGTCCTATTTCTTCCATGGCCAGTTCCATTTGCTCTATCACATAATTTATGTCACAGGTTTTATAAACTTCCTCCGGCAAATCAGATCCGTTAGAATAATATGCCAATCCTTCTAATGTTCCCACTTCAATCTCCGGCTGAATACCCTGCAGAACCGATCCTTTCGGAATACCCATACTGTTAAGCAGACCCGATAGCCATTTTATGCTGTCCTGTTTATCACTTGTCAGATGAATCTCTATATCACAGTATATAATTTCTCCATCTGAGTTTTGAGCTGTTCCGCCCCCGGTTACCTCCCCTAACTGCTCTTTCTCCAATATTTCCTGCAAAACATCTTCCAGTTCATGTCTGTGTTTCGGCTGAAATCGTGCATTCAACTTTAATGTCAAATCCATATGACCGCCTCCTCGTCAATCTTCTGATTTGCATGCTCTAAATACAGTTCATCAGCCACTTTGTGCCGGTCAAAGCATTCACTTCGATCAGCTTTACATATTCATCCCTTGGATCCTCGCCCGTATATGCGCATTTCATTGCAATCGCACGGATAGAATCTCCGAAACGCGGGTACTTCGCGCCTATGTCGAAAAGTTGATTTAACGTTATCTTTACCGGCCGGGAATCCAATATCCCGTTAAATACGGTCTCTGCTGTATTAATCTTAAAATCCTTCACATACATATCACGCCACTCTTCAAAGTCATACCCCCGCTTCTGCCTGCCGATCATGTACCAATTGCTGTCGGGGTACGGAGTGCGAAGTTGTTTATACTTGTAGCCAAATACTCTCATAGGCCCATCCCTCTTATATATGGTTTGGAAATATCCTGCATCTACTTCATTATATCATAAATTTGAAATCTTACCACCTGTAAAAAAAGTTTCATCCATACTGCTCCAGATGAAAGGAGTACAATATTCTCTCCTTCACCGTCTTCCCCGTGAGCTTTGAAAGAGCCTGACTGTAGTAATCCAGCTGGGTCTCATAACGGTTCCATAGTTCTTTCAGGGAAGAAACAGAGTCCGTCTTATAATCCAGCAGGACGATACCGTCCTGCTCCTCAAAAAATACGTCTATGATTCCCTGGATCAGCACACTCTCAGAATCCGGAAACTCCTGCCCCAGCTTAGACGCGCTGACACTCATGACAAAAGGCTGTTCCCGGCAGAGTCTGCCGTCTCTCTCCGCTCTCCACATTCGGTATGCCAGCTCTGACTGCAGAAAACGGAGTATTTTTTTCTCGTTCACCGCCTCGGAATACTCTGCCTTAAGCCGTCCGCTCTCCACTTCCTCTTTTAAAAATTTCTTCAGATTCTCCGCCATATAAACCGGATTCTGACTGCCCCTGTAATCCTCATAATTTTCAAAATCATTTATGCCGCCATCATTCCCTGAATCCCCTGAACGCAAAATGCGCCCGAAATCCAGCAGTTCCATAACCCTGTGGTATGCGTTACCTCTGACCGTGCCGCTGACCTTCTCCTCCTGCCTGCGAAAGGCCGGAATGTAGGGCTGTATCTCTTTCTCCTCAAAGGTATGGTATGCCTCCTCATCTTTGTCCGCCATGGCGGCAATTTTCAGTTCGGATACGGTAGTCTTGGTATATAGCCCTGCAAGATTTTCAAAGGGATACCTGTCATCCAGACGCTTCCGAAGGTTTTCCAGCGCTTCCACGTCCGCAAAATCTCCTGCCCGCTCCAGCCGCCTTGCCCTGTCTCCCAGTTCCAGTTGTTCCTTCAGGTCTCCTGCGGCAAACTCTTCTCCCCCAAAAACAGTAACCCTGATACCGGTTTTGCTGACGATGGGCATCAGAAAATCCAGATAGCTTCCGCTCTCTATAAAATCCGGGTACAGCAGGCTTTCACTTCCGCTTTCCTTTAACATCTCCCATTTTTCTGCCGCGTTCTCCATGGAAGCTGTCAGGATCAACTTCTCTCTGGCACGGGTCATGGCAACGTAAAAAACACGCAATTCCTCTGCCAGACCTTCCTCCCTTGACTTCCGCGCCAGTACATTTCTGCGCAGTGTCTTGTTTTTTATACGTTTTCCGGGATTCACATAATCTGTGGCAAGTCCCAGATCCATATCCAGAATCAGAGAGCTGTTCACATCCTGCATGTTGAAGCGCTTGCTTAAGCCCGCCACAAAGGTGATCGGAAACTCAAGACCTTTGCTCTTATGGATGCTCATGATCCGCACCACATTGGCATTCTCGTCCAAAAGCTCCGCTTCACCGTAGTCCACATCATATTTTTCCATCTGCTCCATGTAGCGGATAAAGTGAAAAAGCCCATAATAGCTGGTCTTCTCAAAATCTGATGCCCTGGTCAACAGCATCTCCACATTCGCCCGCCGTTTTCCGCCCGCAGGCAGCGCCGTCACATAATTCAGATAGTCAAAGTCCGTTATCAGTTCAGTCAGAAGTTCCCGTACCGGCATATATACGGTGCAACGCCGATACTCACTTATTTTTAGGAGGAACTCTGCCGTCTTATTCCGCAACTCTCTGCGCTCCCGTGGCTGCGCATCCTCTGACCCAACTTCTTCCTCGGCCCCGGTCTCCTCCTGTTCCCCGGCCGCAAACCTCTCCGCCGCCTCATATAGAGTGCCCTTTCTGCTCCCGCTTCGAATCAGCGCAATCTCTTCCTCGGTAAACCCGCCGAAAACGGACTTCATCACCCCAAACAACGGAATATCCTGACGGGGATTGTCCAACACCCGCAAAAGCTGCAGAAGCTCCTGCACCTCTGTTGCCCCGAAGTAGCCGGTCTTGGATGTAATATAAACCGGAATGCCTTCTTCCTCCAGCACTGCCTTAAATTCCTCATCCCAGCCGCTGGTGGCACGAAGCAGAATAACCATGTCCGAGTATTCCGCGGGACGCAGCCCGCCGGAAGCCCTGTCAGTCACCTTGAAACCGGCGCGCAGCTCCTTAATCTTTGACGCTATCGCTCTTGCCTCCGCCTGCCTGGCGTTCAACTCCGCATCCTCAGAGGGCTTCTCTATTAAAAGAAGTTCGCTCTCGTTTCCCGTATTCTCCGGATATACCGCTCCCGGATACAGGGCTGCCCGGTCGTCATAGGCAAGTCCTCCTGTCTGCTCATTCATGAGTCTTGAGAACACATCGTTCACCGCCTCCACCACCTGAACGCGGCTGCGGAAATTTTTCGTCAGATCAATTCTTTGCCGATCCCCGGCTTCTGTAGTATAAGTATGATATTTCTCCAGAAAGAGCTCCGGTCTTGCCAGACGAAATTTATAAATACTTTGTTTTACGTCCCCCACCATAAACCGATTGAAATGACCGTCCTCTTCACCCGAGACGGCTCCCAGCAGAATTTCCTGTACCAGATTGCTGTCCTGATATTCGTCTATGAGAATTTCCGCAAAGTGCTGGCGGTACTCCAGCGCCACCCGGCTGGGCTTTGCCATACCATTCTCCCTCTCCATAAGAATATCCAGGGCAAAATGCTCCATATCCGTGAAATCAACAACCTTCTTCTCCTGCTTTTTCTCCGCCATCCTTTTCCTGAAGTCCAGCACCAGGTCGATCAATGTACAGACCGGTTCCCGACAGCCTGCGGCCTGAGCAGCGGCCAGTTCCAGGGGCGTGGAAAAAAACTTCTCCGCCGTCCCCTGCACACTCTTTTTCACTTCAGCCCTTAGGTTCGCTGCAAGTTCCCGCTTTCCCCTGCTTACGCTTTCATCCTTTTTGGAGGAGAGCCGTCCGAACTGCACTGCCGGAAGTCTCTCCGCATATTCCGTCAGATTCGTGCATTCTCCCAGTCTTTCCAGCTGCTCCAGTTCCTTCTCTACCAGTTCTCCGTACATATAGGGACCTTCCGGCTCCAGGCAGAGCGCCTGCACACGCTCCATCTTACGTATCCAGCCCTGCACCATAGCGGCAAGATGTCCTGTCAGATACCGGCCGCAGCTGCTCTCGCACAGAGCAGCGACATCCGCATCTTCATAATCCTCCCGTCTCTCTTCCAGCCATTCCTCCGGCCAGGGAAATCCGGCAGCATAACGGGAAAGGTTCAATATGTGCTGTTCCAGAACGCTCTCCCTTCCTCCCGGACAAAAATACTCCACACAGTACCGAAATGCCTCGCTTCCCGAGGCGTAAGACTCCTCCAGGAGCTCATTCAGTACATCCTGCTGCATCAGTTTGATCTCTCCTTCATCCGCAATGCGGAAAGCGGGGTCCAGCCCAATCTCATTGAAATGGTTCCTGAGCAGGAACAGGCAGAAACTGTCAATAGTTGTGATCTGCGCGTTGTGCAGCAGCGCCGCCTGCCTCTGAATGTGCTCGGAGTCAGGGCACTGAACCAGCATAGCAGCAATCCCCGCCGCAATGCGTTCCCGCATCTCCGAAGCCGCCGCGTTGGTGAAGGTAACCACCAGCAATCTGTCAATATCCACCGGCCGTTCCCCGTCACAAACCATCTTCACAATTCTCTCCACCAGCACTGCCGTCTTTCCGCTGCCCGCTGCCGCGGATACCAAAATGCTGCGGTCTCTTAAATCTATAACATTTTGCTGTTCCGGGGTAAATGTTACTGACATATCTTCTCCTCCCGCATCCGCTCCAGCGCCTCCTCGTTCCCCATGTCGGCCAGATTCCGCTTCTCACAGCCCGGCAGGGAAGTCTCAAAACCGCACACCCGCTTATAAGCGCACCAGGTACACGCCTCCTCACTTCCCATCTCATAGGGATTCAGGGAAATTTTTCCGTCCAGTATCTCCCTGCCAATCCCCGCCACTTTTTGGGAAACATAATCGGACACCGTCTTCAGTTCTTCACCGCTTAACAACGAGGAGCGTGCACCGAATGTACCGTCCTTTTTCCTCTCCACGGGAATCACATCTGATTTGCTCCACGTCCCTTCGTCCAGCCGCTCTACAATCCCCGGTTCACTGCTGACTACGCCCCTCATCCGCAGCTGACCTGCTATCTGCTCTTCAATTTCCTCCTCCGTCAGTTCCACCGGGGACTCCACGGCAGGGTCGTCGATGTGATAATACAGGAGCGCTGCGGGAACAATTTCCTTATTCGGATGCTTCTTTGCCTCCACCTCCAGCGCCGCATTCATATACACCACCAGCTGCAGCTGCAGCCCGTAATACAGGGCGGCAAGGTCAAAGTGTCTGTCTCCTGATTTGTAGTCCACCACCTTCACATAGACCTTTTCATCATCCTCCGCCACGTCAATACGGTCAATCCGCCCCTGCAGCCGCATCTTCTCTTTCTCTGACAGACTCACATTGACGCTCTCCAGATCCTCGGTAAACCGGAAAGAAAGCTCGTAGGCATCGGGCTGAAAACTGCCCTTTTTCAGCTGCCGCTGCAATGTCAGCACCGTTCGGGTCAAAATTCTCCCCATTCTTGTGATGGCATATTCATTTCTGGCGCTGCTGTAAAGCACGGTATCCCCATAGGAGGCAGCATAGAACTCCAGGGCCTCCTGCACTGTCGCCGCCGCAAACTCCTCCGGAAAATCAAACCATGTATAATGCTGCTCCTCCAGCTTCCCGGCAAACAGCTCCAGAACACCGTGGTACACATTTCCCATATCCACTTTTTCAAAGGAAAACTCCTGTCTCTCCTGCAGCGTCAGGCCGTACTGCAGGAAATGCCTGTAGGCACAGGCGGCATAGGTCTCCAGGCGGGAAACACTGTTCTCGAGATACTTCCCGTAAAGAGCTTGTGCCACCACCGCTGAGAGCCCGCTGTCGCGGTAGCGCCGAAAAGCTGCTGCCCGCAGAAAGTCCCGTTCCCCTGACAGTTTTTCATCATCGAAGGCTCGGTATATGGTGAAAATC
>JAIDME010000317.1 GCA_029050705.1 Acetatifactor sp. | reverse complement strand
ACCTAAGAAAGTCTTCATTCCCCGAAGAATCCGCAAGCGGATTCTTCCTGAGGGGGTTGAGCGGCAGAGCTTCTTCACACCGAAGAATGCCTCTGGCGAGTCATTCTTCTCCGGATGTCAGGTCCGGGAACTTTGGAAGCGGAAGGAATAGTATGTTTTATGAGATATCATGATATAACAAAGGATGATATGAAAAATGGTGACGGGCTGCGGGTGGTGCTGTGGGTTGCCGGCTGCAGTCACTGCTGCAAGAACTGCCAGAACCCTGTAACATGGGACCCGGACGGCGGGCTTGCCTTTGATGACAGTGCAAAAGCAGAGATATTTGATCAGCTGGAGAAAAGCTATATTTCGGGAATTACCTTTTCCGGCGGCGACCCACTTCATCCGGCGAACAGAATCGGAGTCCGGGAGCTGATGGCAGAAATTAAGGAGAAGTATCCGCAAAAGACCATTTGGCTGTATACCGGAGATTCATGGGAGAATATTTTGTACTATCCTATGATGCGGTTTGTGGATGTTGTGGTAGATGGTGAGTTTCATGATGAAGAGAAAGATGTGAAGCTGCTCTGGAAGGGAAGTGCCAACCAGAGAGTCATTGATGTCCAAAAGACGCTTGCACAGCCTGATCCGCTGATGCCTGTGCTGCACTGCAGCGATTATGCGGATTCTTATGAAGTAATCCGCAAGCCGGACAATACATGTGAGTGCTCGTGAAAGTCGGAGGAAATACAGTGAAAAGAATTGCACAGTTTATTAAAGTGAGTGAGGAGAACTTTATTAAGTCCGTGATGGAAGAGTTCCCGGACTATACGGAGGAAGATATCCGTGATATGTATAAGTCCCTGGCATTGCCGGAGCGAGCTACAAAGGGCAGTGCAGGTTATGATTTCCTTGCCCCGTTTTCTTTCAGCCTGTCCCCCGGTGCAACCATAAAAATTCCCACGGGAATACGGGTGAAGATGGAAGAAGGCTGGGTGCTCAACATCTATCCCAGGAGCGGCCTGGGATTCAAGTTCCGCCTGCAGTTGAACAATACCGTCGGCATTATTGACAGCGATTATTATTACTCCGACAATGAGGGTCATATTTTTATCAAGCTGACCAATGATTCCAACGAAGGGAAGACCGTTGAAGTTGCCAGGGGCAGCGGTTTTGCCCAGGGAATATTTCTGGAGTACGGCATCACCGTGGACGATAATGCTGAGGGCGTGCGCAACGGAGGTTTTGGCAGCACAACATAAGAATAAACAGACTTCTTTTCCGGCATACTAAGTGCGAAGAGAATGAAGATTTTCCAAGTCATTCCCCGAATATACCGGAAAAGGAGTTTTTATATTGGAGAGAGAATATATATCCGGGTGTCTGCAGAATGATATGCAGTACCTGAATCAGGTGTTGTCTGTAGAGAAAAACTTTGATGTCATTTACAGGGTTATCAGTATCGGCGGAAAAGAAGCCTGCATGTATCTTGTGGACGGTTTCTGTAAGGATGACCTGATCCAAAAGCTGCTGCAGTACCTCATGGACCGGAAAGCTGAAGATATGCCGGAGGATATGCACGGTATTTCCAAGCAGTTCATGCCCTATGTAGAGGTTGAAGTGGAGGGGCGGTTTGAAAAGCTCATCGACTCCCTGCTGTCAGGAATGTTCATATTGCTGATAGACGGATATGAGAAGGCGCTGCTGATCGATTCCAGAACCTATCCCGCCAGAGGGGTGGAGGAGCCGGAGAAGGATAAGGTCCTGCGGGGTTCCAAGGATGGGTTTGTGGAGACAATTGTTTTCAACACAGCATTGATACGGCGCAGAATCCGCAGCGCGGATCTTTGCATGGAGATGATGAATGCCGGAAAAAGCTCTAAGACGGATATTGTGCTCTGTTATATGAATGGCAGGGTGGACGAGGCTTTTTTGCAGGATATTAAAAGAAAAATAGAAAATATTCAGGTGGATTCTCTGACCATGAATCAGGAGTCGCTGGCGGAATGCCTGTATAAGAGGCGGTGGTACAACCCCTTTCCGAAATTTAAGTACACGGAGAGACCGGATACGGCCGCAGCCCAGGTGCTGGAGGGGAACATAGTCATCCTTGTGGACAATTCGCCCTCGGCTATGATACTGCCCACCACTATCTTTGACGTGGTGGAGGAGGCGGATGATTACTATTTCCCACCTATTACAGGAACTTATCTGCGGCTGACCAGGCTGCTGATCACGCTGTTTACCTTCTTCATGACACCCACATTCCTGCTGCTGATGAATCATACTGAGTGGGTGCCGGAGAGCTTTTCCTTCATCCTTTTGCAGGAGGATCCGAATATCCCGCTGATATGGCAGTTCCTTATCCTGGAACTTGCAATAGACGGTCTGAAGCTGGCGGCAGTGAACACGCCCAACATGCTGAGCACGCCCTTAAGTGTCATGGCAGCGCTGGTGTTGGGAGAATTCTCGGTGAACAGCGGCTGGTTCAACAGTGAAGTTATGCTGTACATGGCCTTTGTGGCGATTGCAAACTATACCCAGCAGAATTATGAGCTTGGCTATGCCCTGAAATTTCTGCGTATTCTGACCCTGCTCCTGACCCAGTGGTTTGGATTGTGGGGCTATATTGGCGGTGTTTTGTTGGCGGCGCTTTTTATCTGTTTCAACAGGACAGTATCCAGAAGCAGTTATATTTATCCCCTGATTCCCTTTGACTGGAAGAAGCTGAAAAACAGGCTGGTGCGTCGACGGCTTCCGGAGTCCGGGAAGTAATATGGCTGGACGCTGGATTCAGCCTGTTGCCTTCTTGATGATATACACTTTACAATATGGTTTGCTAGATGATATAATGTAGTATATAAAACCGGAACATCAAAAGTGATGTGCTGAATATGATGGAGGTGCCTATGTTTAAGCTGGTAACGGATAATATGGCGGATTTGCCCCGGGAATATCTGAGGGAGCACAATGTGGATTTTATGGCTCTGAGCTATATACTGGACGGAGAGGAATACGGAAAGGAACGGGAGCTGGACTATAGGGATTTTTACGGCATGATGAGAAACGGTAAGATGCCCACCACCTCCCAGGTAAATCCGGAGGAAGCAAAGGCCTTTTTTGAGGAGTGTATAAAAGAGAATGCTCAGATATTGTATATTGCATTTTCTTCCGGCCTAAGCGGTACCTTCAACAGCGGAAGAATTGCCGCGGAAGAAATCATGGAAGAGCATCCGGACGTGAAGATAGCGGTAATTGACAGTTTAGCGGCCTCGCTGGGGGAGGGGCTGCTGGTACATAAGGCGGTGAAACTGCGGGATCAGGGAAAAACTCTGGAAGAGACCGTTGAGTGGCTGGAGAGCCATAGGCTGAATCTGGTTCATGCGTTTACGGTGGATGATCTGTTCCACCTCCACAGAGGCGGGCGTGTCAGCAGGACTGCGGCTATTTTGGGAACACTGGTTTCCATCAAGCCAAAGCTGCATGTAGATGACGAGGGACATCTGATTCTCATCGGCAAGGTCAGGGGCCGCAGAAAATCTCTGGATTCTCTGGTAGATTATATGGAGGAAAAGATGGGCTCCTGGATGCAGGAGAATAAGGAAGATTATGTCTTTATCAGCCACGGGGACGCGCTGGAGGACGCGGAATATGTGAAAAAAAGGATT
>JAIDME010000316.1 GCA_029050705.1 Acetatifactor sp. | reverse complement strand
ATGCATCATCGATCAGCTCCTGATCCTTATTCATGACTCCGACCCGAAGCATGAGGAGCGCTGCCATGAACAGTGTATCCGCCCACGCCTGCTCCGGGAAATCATTGTTTGCGGAAACCGTGTGCTGCAGCACATTGTCCCCGAAACGGAGCGCATCCTTCTTCAGATACTCTATCTTGCTCATAAGAATGTCATAGTATTTTTGTTCGCCTGTAGCCTGATACAGGGTCACCAGACAATGTCCCATGGCGCAGGCATTCACCGTCCACACCGGCGGAAGCCCAAGGTCGATCAGCTCGTCCACCCTGTCCTTTAAGAGCTCCAGATACTCTTTTTTCCCCGTCTTTTCATAGGCTTCTCCAATGCCGTAATATGCCACCCCGCAGGGCCAGTCCCAGGTCAGATCCATGTTCATGGTCTTTCTCACGACCCTGTCGATCACATCTTCAATCTGTTTTTTGTCATACTCCAGTTTTAACATAAAACCTCCTTGTCCCTTTGCTCCTATTACATTATATACTAAAATAAGGAAAACGCATACCAAAATTTCCTATAAGATGATGTGTTTCGAAAAATTTCGGCCCACCGGCAGAACCGGTGGGCCGTTTTTTTAATGCGCGATTCTGCACATTATACAGTCCTGCTTAATGCGCAGCTTAAGCGCATCAGACTTCTTCAATTATTTTGCTTTCTGGATATCACGAAGCTTAGTGGTCTTTCCGGCCTCATAAGCAGCCTTTCTCTCGTCCAAAACAGCCTGGTAACCCGCATCCAGGTATTCCTTGGTATACTTATCATATATAGCGTCGAAATCCGCCGGATCACACATAACTATTGCATCCTTGAATTCAGCATACTTCACCTGCAGATCTCCGCGATACTCATCTACTGCTGCAATTGATACTGCAAACGCAGCGTCACTGACAGGATAGCCAAGCTCAGCCTTCTTCACGTTCAGGTCATAGATTGCGGTGATCTGATCTGTGAAATCCTGAGGATATCCCTTAGGAGAATTCAACCTGATGTTATCATACATATCGCCGACGTTTCTCGCCTCAATTACCACACACCAATAGTCCTTATTGCCGTTGAAGCCCATCAGATACTCGCCCTGATAATCACTTACAGCTACTTCAAAGCCATCCACGTAGTTAAAGGTCTCACCTTCTACACCCCACTGAAGGACATGCAGATTTTCCGGCTGACTCATCCACTCCATATACATCCATGCAGCCTTGATCTCATCATCTGTAGCGAAAGATGAGAAACCGATACACATACCGAAAGGATTATCCGCACGATACATAGGATAATCGCCGGTGCCGGGATCGGGCTGTGTCTTCTGCTCTTCTCCCACAAAGGTGTATACAGCCAGCTCCGCATCGGGATTCTGTGCATAGAAGCTATCTAACAAAGGCATCGTGGGAGCCATGTAAGCACCATACGCATATGTCTTGCCTGCAAAGAAATTAGCCTCTGCGTCAGCAGCACTCAGAGTAAAATACTCCGGATCGGTAATGCCCAGGTAATAATCTTCATTTGCATACCTCAGGGCTTTCTTGTGAGGTTCCCAGCCCATGGCAGGAATGTTGAAGTCACCGTACATAGCCCACTCTTCCTCATCCATAGGGAAAGGTCTTGTAGCGTAAACCTGTTCGCCGCCCTGTGACTGATACTGTGATCCTCCGCCCGGATGCTCCGCAATACCTGCCTCCATGATCTTCTGCATAGCGTCCAGATACTCCTCGCGGTTCAAAGGGATATGGTCATATCCAACCTGACGAAGCCAGTCCATGCGGTAGAACGTGATCCAGTTTGGCGTGGTGTTGAAATAGGGTCTCTCAGCAAGCACGAAATACCTATCATCATTCATGATAGTATAGCCAAGCTGATCATTCTTTACCATGTTAGCGTAATATGTAGGCGCAACCTCCTTGAAGGCATCAATATCATAAGTCTGCAGATATCCATCCTCAGACCAGGTTGCCAGCTTGTCATAGTCATACTCCATCAGAATGGTAGGCAGATTTTGGCTGGAAGCCAACAATGCGTAATCTGTCATAACCTGAGTTCTGCCGATAGGAATATACTGTACCGTGATATTGTACTTGTCACCGAAATTTTCCTGAACCCACTTGGTATAGTAATTTTCCTGTACATCTGCAATACCTGTCTGCGCTCTGTCATACACAGGAATCTTCAGGGTTACATTGTTTGCAAAGGCAGTCCAGCCATCCATACCCGCTCCGGATGCCTGATTGTCCTGACCGCCCTGATTGTCCTGACCGCCCTGATTGTCCTGACCGCCCTGATTCTCCTGGCCGCCCTGATTCTCCTGGGGTGCGGATGACCCGCCACCGCTGCTGCTGTCCCCGGCGTCCTGGTTGCCACAGCCTGCCAGGGTGCTTAATGCCATGGCAGTAGTGAGAGCCAGCGTCAGGAACTTCTGAATTACTTTCTTCTTCATACTCTGTTCCTCCTTAAAACTATTGTTTTAACAACTGCATAATCTATAGTCACCTTTTCAGGAGAACTACCTGTAACACATAAACTATTTTTAACCCTTCACGGAACCGATCATAGCTCCCTTTACGAAATACTTCTGCAGGAATGGATAGACGATGATGATCGGCACCGTGGCAAACATGATCGTGGCCGCCTGCAGCACTTCCGGCGTACTTATCGCTGCAGAGCCCTCGTCCTTGGCTGTAGTAAGAGCTTCCTGAGCCGTGGACACCAACAGATAAAGCTTATACTGAAGCATCCTTAAATCCGTACGCATTCTGATATAATACAGATTGTCCCCGTAGCTGTTCCATCTGCCCACTGCATAAAACAGACCCAGAGTTGCGATGATCGGCTTGCTCAGAGGCAGAATGATATAGCGGATGATCTGGAAATAACTGGCCCCGTCTAAGAATGCGGACTCCTCCAGACTGTCCGGGATGCTGGAATGGAAATAGGTCTTCATGACCAGCATGTTGTATGCGGAATAAATTCCCGGCAGAATGAGCACCCAGAAATTATCCAGCAGCTTCAGGTCGTTATACAGCAGATACGTAGGGATCAGACCTGCCCCGAAATACATGGGGAACACCAACAGGAACGTGAGCACCCTCTTGAAAGGGAGCTCCTTCTTGGAGAGCGGATAAGCGGCGCACAGGCACACTATCAGTCCCAAAAAAGTAAATACAATGGTGACCACCACGCTGAATATCATGGCGTAGGTCATAGTGCTATCCGCAAAAACCTGTTTGTAGGCTTCTGTGGTAAAACCCTTCGGCCACAGTGTGACCTTCTGGGCAGACACAAAGCTGTTTGAGGACAGGGATTTTGCCGTCACATGGATAACGGGCAGGATACAGGTCAAACAGATCAGCACAATGACAAGCATCATAATGCCGTCGCTGAGACGGAATTTATTTATAGCTCTGCTGCCATCGCCGGCAGTGCTTTCTTCTACATCTTTCACTCTCTTGCTCATTCTCTTCACTCCCTTCCTAAAATAATCCTTCTTCACCCAGGCGCTTCGCTATCCAGTCAGACAGAAGTACTAACCCAAGACCTACCAGAGACTGGAACAGACCTACCGCCGTAGACATACTGAAACGATTACCGGCCAAACCCTTTTGGTATATGTAAATAGCCAGCTGATACTGGAACTCTCTGATCTGACTGTTGTCAAATACCTGCAGTGCCTCAAAGTTACTGCCCATGAGGCGTCCCATGTTCATGATCAGCAGGGTAATAATGGTTCCCTTGATGCCCGGAAGGGTGATATGCCACATTCTCTTCCATCTGCCGGCACCGTCGATCATAGCCGCCTCGTACAATTCCCCGTTGATGCCTGTGATGGCCGCCAGATAGATAATGGTTCCCCAGCCCATGCCGGCCCAGACACCTATGAGCAGGTAGGTCACCGCCCAGTGGTACTTCTCCGTCAGGAACGGGATCCCCTGTTGGATAAGTCCCATGTTCTTCAGCACCACATTCACCAGACCGGTGGAAGGACGGAACAAAGCCCATGCCACGCTGGCAATGATAGGCCAGGAAAGGAAGTGGGGCAGATACAGGATGGTCTGCGACACCTTTTTAAAGCGCGGATAACGCAGTTCATTTAAGATCAATGCCAAAATAATGGGCGCGGGGAAACTGACCGCCAATCCTAAAACATTAAACACAATGGAGTTACGCAGAGCCCGGTGGAAATCCTTATCCTTAAATATTTTTATAAAGGTTTCCCACCCTACCCACTCACTGCCGCTATATCCCTTGGCCGGCTTATAATCCATGAAAACCATTCTCAGGCCCGGATAAGCCGCATAATTCAGGATAAACACCAGAAGCAGAGGAATCGAAACCAGCAGCAGAAGCTGCCAGGTATGGCGGAAGTTTTTCAAAAATAACTTCTGCCGTTGCGCGAGACTCATTTTTTTCATTTTCTTCTCCACTTGCTTTCACCCCCAATTTAATTCCGTCGGACATTATCAGTGCGACTGCTTTAATTATCAGGCAACTCTGCACCCGGTGTCTAAGCAATCGCCTGTCAATACTGTGCAAAAACGACCATTTAAAAAAACCGGATTCCTGTGGAATCCGGTTTTTTGTACAAAAAATGTGCTTTGTTTTTGATTTTGTGAGCATTTTGATGAAAAAAATTTTTATTTTGTTGGACGTGTGAGACTTTTTTTGGTAAACTGAAGGAAGTCCCTGCATTCTTTTGACAGAGATATGTTTGATTTTATTTTGTTTATTACGGTTTATTACATTCGAAAAGAGGAGATATTATGGCAAAACCCAAGCGTACCATTATCGAATGCCGAAGCTACAGCCTTCCCCCGCATTTTCCCCTTCTGCTTCTGTCCGGTGACCATTGGAAGATTTCGGATATTCCAAGCGACCGGCTGCACTTTCACAATTGCATTGAGTTAGGTCTCTGCCGCTCCGACAGCGGAAGCCTGATGGTATTTGATGAGCCCGTCCCCTTCCATGAGGGGGATGTAACCATGATACCCAAAAATGTTCCCCACACCACCTACAGCACTCCCGGAACGGAAAGCCTCTGGTCCTATATCTTTTTTGATCCTCAGGCCCTGTTCCGCAACATGCTGCCTATGGCCTGGAAAAATTTTGACCTGTCCAGACACGCCCATCGGGGTATGCAGGTTGTTTTTGACCGGAATCAGTATCCCCGGATTTATCAGCTTTTATATGCTGCCATTCATGAGCTGGAGGAGCAGAAGCCAAGCTATCAGATCAGTGTAAAAGGCCTTCTGCTGTCCCTGTACATAGAGTTTTTCAGGGTCTTTGCTTCTTCCGCCGCCGAAGCCGGGCCAAAATTTTCGCCCGCCACTCCCGAACTCCTTCCGGTATTTGCTTTTATA
>JAIDME010000315.1 GCA_029050705.1 Acetatifactor sp. | reverse complement strand
CTGATATCTACACGCTTAAGATCGTCGTCAGTGTCAGTTGTGTATTAGAGACATTCCTGGCATTCTGAATTAATTCGTCTTCTGTCACTTTCATATATTTAGCCAAGTCTCTGACAACATACATAATATTCTGGGGTACATTCGTCCTTGCCAACCCAGGAACATTTTTAGGAGTCAGATATGGCGCATCTGTTTCCACTAAAATCCGATCTAATGGAATAATATGCACAGCTTCTCTCAATTCTTTCGCACGGAGATCATCACAAATCCATCCTGTAATGCCAATCGAAAACCCCATCGAGAGATACTTATCCAATGTCGCTTTTTCACCGGTAAAACAATGAACCACAGATTTTTTACAAATATCCGGATGCTTTCTAAATCTCTTTATAAAATCATCCGCTGCATTACGCTCATGCAAAAATAAGGGCTTGTTAAGTTTTTCTGCCAGCACAATATGCTTTTCCAAACACCTTATCTGGTTCTCTTTAGCCGAGAACATCCTGTCATAATCCAGTCCGCATTCCCCTACGGCTACCATCTTATTATTTCCGGTCAAAATTTCCTCAATAAGCCGGAAATCCTCCTGCCTTGCCCTATCTGCATTGTGAGGATGTATTCCGGCAGTTCCAAAAGCATCATGATTTTTTACAAAATCATTTATTTTATTATTCTCTTTTGTATCTGTTCCTGTTAAAATACAACATACTTTATTATCTCCTGCTTCCTCAATTACTTTCTCCGGATCAGGAAACTGTTTACAAAATAAATTCAAACCAATATCATAATATTTTACAAATTCCATGTCTTTCTCCTATAAAATCAATCATTTATTACTTCAAAATATCTCACATCAACTTTTTTAGTCAGCCATACACCATTCTCGGATAAATAAAATTTATATCCATCATTATACATATCTCTGCTATGTATTCTCAAAATCACAGGATCACCATGCCGTTTTCCTACTTTCAAAGCAGTTTCAGTATCCTTTGACAAATGGACATATAACCGGCTCATCGGCTTTAATCCTTCATTCATAATGCTATCCAGAAATCTCGCAGCAGTTCCATGATACAGAAATTCCGGAGGCTCATGTTCCTCTAATTCCACATCCACGGGAATGCTATGTCCCTGGTTAGCACGGATCAGAGTTTTATCTTGATTGAAGCTATATCTCTGCTTATTATCAGTTGCTACAATTTTTTCTAAAATTTCCATATCAATTTTTCTGCCGGTGTTATTAATCCCATTCAACAGTTCTTCCACATTGGCCCAGCCATGTTCATCTAATGTGATGTAAGCTGCATCTGGCTTGTGACGAAGCACTAAACTTATAAACACACTTAATTTATCTAAACTCCCCATGTTTATTACCTCTTTCATCTACATCGTATAATCATATGGTATGTCAGCTTTTTCCTCGCTTTTATATATCCTGTGCCTCGGAAGACTTAGTGCTTTCCCATTCTGAGTCCATTTATATTGTTTTTATTCATTTTATCATCTTCCCTTATTATACCATGAGCGCAGAAAATCAAGCGGCTGCGAAGCAGACATTTGATTTTCAAGCCATGGCTCACAGGTATAATACATCACGAAGTGATGACAAGACAGCGCCAGCTGGCTTGAATTCTGCAACAGCAGAATCATTATACCATACAACTCTCTGCCATACCAATAAGTTTGTTAAATTGCAATAATGATCCTGCGGGGTATGGATGACAGCGACAACGGATTCCCTCTCACCGCCGCCGGACCATAGCTGGCCTCCTTCAAAATACACTATTTACGGCATCACCTCCGAGAACTTGCCTTTTCCATCCTTGAGAAGGGCAAGTAAACTTACAAGTTCCTCATGTTCCTCAGAAAAATCCTCATCATTCATATCCATACACACATGATGTATGAGCTTAATCGCCTGATAGCCTTGCAGAATCTCCCAGTCCGGTGTCTCTTTTTCCACAAGTACGCGCATGCGGTCATTAAATCGCTGTTTCGCCTTAAAATCAGACTCATCCACCGATAAATCTCCGCATTCATAAGCAGTATTCAATAACATCATCAAGTCAGCCTCTTTCGGAGCAATTGCAGCACACTCAAAATCCATCAATGCCGTTATCTTCCCGTCATGCCACATTGCATTTGCAGGAGTAAGGTCACCATGCACAAGCACACATTCAGCTTGTTTCATTGCTGCTTCAAAACGATAAATATAGCCCTTCACCACCTCATACTGCTCAGCCTTAATCACGTTGCTTTCCTTCAGCGTCTCCGCCTCTCTCAACGCATTTTCCATCGTAGTGATATACCAGAGATTTTCATTCACAAACGTTCGAACTGTATCCGGGCTGATAGCATGCACATGCTTTGCACACATCCAAAGCTGCTCCAGTGCCTCTGCACGTTCATCCCAGGAAAGCTTCTCCCAGGCATCCTCCAAATTTGTCCCCAAAATTCTTCTGCATAACATCCAATCACACCCATCCGTACTACCGCTGTCAACGATTTCCGGATATCCGACTTCTGCAGGCAACGACTGAGCCAACCTCGTTTCCCGACGCAAACGACCACTTTCAATATTTGTCGTACAGCGCAACACTAATCCGCCTGCTGCAAATACACAATTTGTCCATCCGCCGGATAAACGTTTCGGTTCATCCGTTACTCCGTGCATAACAAACAATGCACGTGCAAATTTCAGCATATCTTTTTCCATACAACTATCTCCTTTTTCACTCATTTTCCTATAAACAAGGGGATACACCGCTATATCCTATCTTTCAGTAAGTCTGTATACCAACATCGGTAAATTTTGAAAATGCATCCTTAGAGAGCTTTATTAAGGTTACCTTTTTCAGGAATTATTTCCTCCACGGTCTACTTCCATTAAGCCATCCCTGCGCTGCCCAATATTTTCCGTCAGTATATTCGGGATTAGCTTTATGTAGGGACTTCTGCATTATGCGGCAAAAGGTAAACTTAATCCTTGTGATCAAATTCGTGTGTGCGGGCCTTGCATAGTCTATATGTGCAAAATTCTTTGAAAGTTTCTTAACCTTTCGTGTGAGTTCATCTCGCTTCTTTTCGGAAAGTTTATCCCACACAATATCACCCATCAATGAACCGGCAAAAACACTAATTTCGGAAATCCCCCACCATGATAAGCTGTGCTTTATATCTTTCGCTGTAGATTTTGCTCCTGCGCCTAAGCATTGCGTTATGATGACCGCTCGTTTTGAAAACATTTCCGGAGCAGGGCGATGCGGCATCCAGCGATAACCAAAATGGTCAAGCAGGGTTTTCATAGCACCGGTTGCATGCATCACATAAGCAGGTGAAGTCATTACGATTAAGTCCGCTTCTAAAAGAGATTTTTCAATCACACTGACTTTATCCGCATCTTTACAAGTATTCTCGCCGTTAAAGAAACAGTTGGTACAACCTGTACAAAAGCCTGGGCCGTCTGTCGGAAGATAGTATTCCGTTATATCTGCCTTCCCTTTGAATTCTGCCAAAAAAATCTCTTTCAGCCGATAGGTTACACCTCGCTTTTCTGTTCCGTTTATCACTGTAATCTTCATATTTCCTATACCCCCAATATATCATGTAAAATCTGTATGTGGAGTTCCTTGCGGTCTTGCTCCGAATCTAAGTCAACACCTAATATACCTGATACTGCTTTGTGCCTCAAAAATATTTGCTGCATTACTGTAATCAGATAAAATGTTTTTCGTTGTACAGTTTCTTCGCTCCAGTCCGGACGACAAGCGGAAATAAGCGGAAGATATGCTGCATAGGTTCTATTGGTATTGTCCTTTTCCTTCGGCATCTGCATATCGGTAAGGATAGACACTCTCGAAACCGCCTCATGCTCAAAAAGATAATTCAGCGTCATATTTCCAAGATATTCCAGTTTTTCAAACGGCGTAAATCTTTGCGTTTCCTCCTGCATATTCTGAAACTGCTCCACTATGCCATTTATGATACGCTCCACGCATACTTCAATAAGCTTTTCTTTATTCCCAAAATGATAATTCACAAGACCTAATCCGACGCCCGACTTTTTACATATATCACGGACGGTGATTTCGTTCAGACGGTCGCCTTTTTCATTGATCATCTCAATCGTCGCCTGTATAATGGCTTCTTTATTATCCATATCCGTACCCTCTCACTGAACAGTGTTCAAATATCATTATGCTGAACACCGTTCAAAAAGTCAAGGGACAGAGACGTTTATTTACAAAAAACAGCTATGCTATTTTAGCCGGAAAATCATTGTGGTATAATGACCTTATTCAAGGCAGGAAACGGCCGAATGGCCATCCGGCACTCAAGAATCCAGCCGCTGCGCGTCTGCCGCGCTTCGCGCTCAAAGATTCTTTCATTACCATGTCAGGTGAAATCAAATGCTCACTGCGTTCGCGCTTGATTTCCTACTGACATGGTATAATAAACTTATGGCAAATGAAAAAAACTCGGAGGAAATGACATTGAAAAAAATATCCCTTGATGAATTTTTGAGACTAAGAAAACTGGTTCACCGCAGCGCGAGACCCCTTGACTATACGAAATGGAATTTCCTTTATGAAAATGG
>JAIDME010000314.1 GCA_029050705.1 Acetatifactor sp. | reverse complement strand
ATTCCGAATATTGCACATGTGGCCTTAAGCGATCTGGTGGGATATGAGATCCCCAAGAAAAAGCTGACAGACAACACAGATGCCTTTGTGGCGGGTAGAAAGGCGAACAACTGCCTGCTGTTCGGCGATGCCGGCACCGGGAAATCCTCCTGTATCAAGGCCATTGCCAACGAATACTATGAAAAAGGACTGCGCATCATAGAGATATACAGGCATCAGTTTCAGGATCTGAATGAGGTTATCGGACAGATTAAGAAGCGCAATTACAAGTTTATTATCTACATGGACGATTTAAGTTTTGAGGACTTTGAGACGGAGTACAAATATCTGAAGGCGGTCATTGAGGGCGGGCTTGAGCGGAAACCGGAGAACGTTCTGATATACGCCACCTCCAACAGAAGACACCTGATTCGCGAAAATTACAGCGACAGGGAGGAGGTGCGTGAGGATATGCACACCGGGGATACCGTGCAGGAAAAGCTGTCACTGGTATACCGCTTCGGTGTCACGATCTATTTTGGGGCACCGGACAAGAAGCAGTTTCAGAGTATTGTAAAGGCGCTGGCGGAACGGGGCGGCGTGAAGATGCCGGAGGAGGAGCTGCTGGCGGAGGCGAATAAGTGGGAGCTTTCCCACGGCGGACTGTCCGGGCGGACGGCCCGGCAGTTTGTGGATTATCTCCAGGGGACTTACGGCGGACAGTGAAGATTTCGAATATTTTAATGCGTTAAAGATATGAGAAAGCAAGACGGGAACAGGAGGCGGGCGAATGAGCACCAGAACCTTTGCGGCCATAGTTGTGGGCAGCTTTGAACTGACAATGAAGATATTTGAGTTCTCCGGCAAGAACAGCATGCGGGAGATTGACTGCATCAGCAGAAGGCTGGCGCTGGGCAGCGACACTTATGCCCATGGCAGGATATGCAATGAAAAGCTGGACGAAATCTGCCGTACTCTGAAGGAATTCGCCGGAATCATGAAGGCTTACAAGGCGGAGGCGTATAGGGCATACGGTACAAGCGCCATCCGTGAGGCGGAGAACTCCATTATTGTTCAGGACCAGATTGCGCAGCGGACCGGAATCAGGATAGAGATATTAAGCAATTCCGAACAGCGTTTTCTCGATTACAAATCCGTGGCATCCAGAGGCGAGAGCTTCCGCAGGATCATCGAGGAAAAAACGGCTATTCTGGACATCGGAGGCGGAAGTATTCAAATATCCCTGTTCGACAATGACACTCTGGTATCCACACAGAACCTGCGACTTGGCGTCCTGCGCATTCAGGAATACCTGGTCCGCTTTGATGTGAAAAAATCACGGATGGAATATTTCATTGACGAGATGGCCATGGCGCAGCTGGCAAACTATAAAAAGTTATACCTGAAGGACAGGGAGATACGGAACCTGATCGTGATTGATGGCTATATCTCGCCTCTGGCAGTAAAACTTACAGGTGGAAATTCCGGTAAAGCCGTACTGGACAGAGAGGCATTTGAAGGCTTTGTAAATCAACTGCGGACAGAGAACCCGGAACAGGTGGCGAAATCTCTCGGAATGCCGGAGGAGAAGGTGCCTCTGGCTTTTATCAGCGCCGTGCTGGCCGGGCGTATTGCCGACCTTATGGGGGCCGGGCAGATATGGGCGCCGGGCGTGACCCTGTGTGATGGAATAGCATATGAATATGCGGAAAAAATAAAGATGTTTCGCGGAGAACATGATTTTGAGAAGGATATCGTAGCCTGTGCCGTCAACATCAGCAAGCGGTATATGGGCAGCAAAAAGCGCGCCGAGACGCTGGAGAATATCACTACTACAATCTTTGAGAGCATGAAGAAGGTGCATGGCCTGGGAAAGCGGGAGCTTTTGTATCTGAGACTGGCGGCAATCCTGCATGACTGCGGCAAGTATATCAGTATGGTGAATATAGGCGAAACCTCCTACGATATTATCATGGCTACGGAGATTATCGGCCTGTCCCATGCGGAGCGGGAAATGGTGGCAAACATAGTGCGTTTTAATCACGGCAGATTTATATATGACGGACGGCAGGGCGGTGCCCGGGGGATGGACAAGGAGACTTACCTGAAGGTTGCAAAACTGACGGCAATTTTAAGGCTGTCCAACGGCCTGGACAGGAGTCACAAACAGAAGATGAAGGGAATAAAAGCGGTTCTGAGAGAAAATCAGTTACTTCTCACGATAGACACTGCCGAGGACATTACTTTGGAGAAGGGATTTTTCCGGGAGAGAACGGAGTTTTTCCGGGAAGTGTTCAGTGTGGAACCGGTTTTAAAGCAGAAAAAAACATTGCAGACGCAGACGATGCAGAAGTGAGGTTGATATGGGTGAAATTGATTTTTGTAATCCGAAATATTATACCAACAGGGAGCTTTCCTGGATCCTGTTTGATCACAGGGTGCTGAATGAGGCCAGAGACAAAAGCATTCCGCTGTTTGAACGGCTGAAGTTTTTAAGCATCACCGCCTCCAATCTGGATGAATTCTTTATGATTCGTGTGGCTTCCCTGAAGGATATGGTGAATGCCAAATATGAGAAGCGGGACATTGCGGGCATGACGCCAAAAGAGCAGCTTAATGCCCTGGATGTGGCAATCCATAACCTGGTGGATTTGCAGTATTCTACCTGGAACCGCTCCCTGGTGCCCCAGCTGGAGAAGAACGGGCTTCAGATTGTCAGCAGGCACGAGGATCTGAGCAAAGAGGAAGCGATGTTTATTGACCAATATTTTGAGGAGAACGTCTATCCTGTGCTGACGCCCATGGCTGTGGATTCCTCCAGACCATTTCCGCTGGTTCGAAACAAGTCGCTGAACATCGCGGCTCTGGTTCACAAGAAAAGCAGCAAGGACGAGATGGAGTTTGCCACGGTACAGGTGCCTTCGGTGCTGGACCGTATCGTTCAGCTGCCTGCAGCCGGGAGGGCGAAGAAGATCATCCTTCTGGAGGAGATTATTGAGAGGAACATGCACAAGCTGTTTTTGAATTACGATATTGTGTGTGCGCATCCTTTTCGGATTATGAGAAATGCCGATCTGACCATAGAGGAGGATGAAGCGGCAGATTTGTTGAAGGAGATACAGAAGCAGCTGAAGAAGCGTCAGTGGGGCGAGGCAATCCGCCTTGAGGTGGAGGACGGCATGGACAAGAGGCTGCTGAAAATCCTCAAGAGCGAGCTGCACATGGAGCAAAACATCTACAAGATTGTGGGCCCGCTGGATCTTACCGTACTGATGAAGCTGTACGGACTGGAGGGATTTGAACATCTGAAGACGCCGAAGTACACGCCTCAGCCTGTCCCGGAGCTTCCGCTGGGATGCGATATTTTTGAAGAGATCAGAAAGGGCGATATCCTGCTGCATCATCCTTATCAGACCTTTGAACCGGTGGTGAATTTTATTCGGCAGGCGGCAAGGGATCCGGAGGTTCTTGCCATCAAGCAGACCCTGTACCGCGTCAGCGGCAATTCGCCTATCATTGCGGCTCTGCCCCAGGCGGCGGAGAATGGCAAGCAGGTGTCGGTGCTGGTGGAGCTGAAGGCGCGTTTTGACGAGGAAAACAATATCGTCTGGGCAAAGATGCTGGAGAAGGCGGGCTGCCATGTCATCTACGGCTTGGTGGGCTTAAAGACTCACAGCAAGATAACCCTTGTGGTGCGCAGGGAGGATGACGGCATCCGCCGCTATGTACACTTGGGAACAGGCAACTACAATGACGCTACCGCAAAGCTGTATACGGATATCGGGCTGCTGACCTGCGCAGAGTCGGTGGGGGAGGACGCAACAGCGGTGTTCAACATGCTCTCAGGCTATTCTGAGCCCCTTGTGTGGAACAAGCTCAGTCTGGCACCCCTGTGGCTGAAGGATAAATTCCTTTATCTGATTGAGCGGGAGAAGAATCATGCCCTGGAGGGACGTCCTGCGGGGATTATCGCCAAGATGAACTCTCTCTGCGACAGGGACATTATTGCAGCTCTTTATGCAGCCAGCGCGGCAGGTGTCAGGATCGATCTGATCGTCAGGGGAATCTGCTGCTTAAAGACCGGTGTTCCCGGGGTCAGCGAAAACATTACGGTGCGGTCCATCGTGGGTAATTATCTGGAACACAGCAGAATTTTTTACTTTGAAAATGATGAGAATTATGAGATTTACTGCGGCAGCGCAGACTGGATGCCGCGAAATCTGGAGAGGCGCGTGGAGATTCTGTTCCCTATAGACAGGCCGGAGCTGAAGGCGGAACTGCTTCATATTCTGCAGAGCCATCTGAAGGATAATGTGAAGGCTTCCGTGCTGCAGGAGGATGGTACCTATGAAAAGGTGGACAAGAGAGGGAAGTCCCGGTTCCAGTCTCAGGAGGCTTTCTGCCAGGAGGCAGTCAGGAAGGCCAGTGCCGCCGCAGAGGAGGAAGCTATAGTGACGAGAACATTCATTCCGGAGGTGCATCAATGAGAATTGTGCTTGCATCTGCGTCTCCCAGGCGGCGGGAGCTTTTGGAGCAGATTGGCCTGAAGTTTGAAGTGTTAGTCAGCAATGTGCCGGAGCAGATCTCTGCCGGTGCCCCCTGGCATATGGTGGAGGAACTGTCGTCGCAGAAGGCGGAGGCAGTGATGCGGTTTCTGGCTGGAATCCCGGATTCAGACGAGGTCCGGGGACGTTCGTCATGCCAGGTTTCGGAGGGTTTAACCGCCGGAGAGGAACTCCTTGTGGTGGGAGCTGATACGGTGGTCTCAGCGGAGGGCAGTATCCTCGGGAAACCGGCGGACAGGGAGGATGCGGCCGGGATGCTGGCAATGCTTTCCGGCAGGAGCCATGAGGTATACACCGGTGTCACACTTATATACAGGAGCGTTTCCGGGCAGATACAGAGGAAAAGCTTTTATGAGAGGACAGAGGTAGTCTTTTATCCCATGAGCCGGGCGGAGATTGAGTGCTATGTGTCCACAGGGGACTGCATGGATAAGGCCGGGGCCTATGGCATTCAGGGATTTTGCGCAAGATATATCAAAGAGATTCGGGGAGATTACAACAATGTGGTGGGGCTCCCCGTAGGGAGACTTTATCAGGAAGCAAAGGAGTGGCTGGGAGAATGAAACAGGCGGTAATTTTTGATCTGGACGGAACCCTGTCCGATTCCATAGCCAGCATTAAGTACTGCGGGGACAGGGCAATCGCACCTTTCGGCTACGGGCCATTTCCGGAGTCAGATTACAAATATTTTATCGGGGACGGCGCGGCGAATTTAGTCAGGAGGGCGCTGACGGCTTCGGGGGACGCTGAACTGGTACACTTTGACGAGGCGTTTGAGCTGTATAAAAAATATTTTGCCGAAGACTGCATGTATCAGGTGAGGCCCTATGACGGCATACCGGAGCTGCTGGAGGCGCTTAAGGAGAGAGGCATCAGGATCGCGGTGCTTTCAAACAAACCTCATGACCAGGCGGTGGACGTGGTGGAGAGTTTGTTCGGGAAAGGATATTTTGACGTAATTCAGGGGCAGAGGGAGGGTGTGCCCATCAAGCCGGATCCCGGCGGAGTCTTTGCGATTCTGGAGGAGTTTTCACTGACAGCAGAGGATATTCTGTATCTGGGTGATACGGCCACGGACATGAAGACGGGAAAGAGCGCGGGAGCATTTACCCTGGGGGCGCTGTGGGGGTTCCGGGACAGAAGAGAACTGGAGGAGAGCCATGCCGACGCAGTCATCGGCAGTCCGCCGGAACTGCTGGAATATATCTGAACTGTTGTAAAATTGCAAGTGACATATTGACATAGAGTGCATAACATTGTAGTATGTGGGCATACCAGTAGCAAAGGAGGGTGGAAGATGCGCGAATTTGATGATGATGTTCTGGAGTGCTTCCTGGATAATCAGCTTCAGCTTTTTCCCGAAAAGGTGGCAGAGACTCTGGACGAAGCAGAAGGATTTCTGGAGGACTGTATGGCGGTTGTTGTGAATTCCGTGGATGAGATAGTGGAGTACTTCGAAGAAGAAGGCATCGATATGGAAGGTGCCGACGACGAGGAGATTCTGGACGCTGACGAAGTTTTCGACATTGGCGATGGCAGGTATCTGATCGTAGAAGGTTAGATGTAAAACAAGGTGAAGTGAAATAAGGCGGAGGGGCTGTTGCAAAAGCAGATAAACAATCTGCCGGAGCAATAGCTCCTTCTTTTTGTCCGGACTTAAACAGCGCAGTACGGGAAAAATAATTCTTGTAAAGATGGTGAAAGTAATATAATATGCTACTGATAAGCATCAAAGCGGGGGACAAAAATGCGGGTTGCAATTTGTGATGATGAAGCAGTACAACAGCAGATATTGCGGAAATATCTGGAAGAATGGGCACAGATGAAAGACGAAGTGCTGGAGACAGAGCTGTTTATAAGCGGGGAGAGCTTTTTGTTTGCCTGGGAGGATGACAGAGACTACGACCTGTTGATCCTGGATATAGAAATGGGGCAGCTGAACGGCATGGAGCTTGCCGAAAAAATCCGCAGTCAGGATGAGAATATTCCTATATTGTTTGTCACAGGATATGACAGATATATGTCACAGGGCTATGAAGTGTCTGCGCTGCATTATTTACTGAAACCTCTGCATAAGGAAAAACTGTTTGAAGTGCTGGATAAAGTAAAAAAAACAGGAAAAGATGAAGAAAAGCAGCTGTTCCAGACAGACAAAGGCCCTGTATCCATGCCGCTGTCAAAAATATGGTATGTGGAGGCAAGGGCGCATCAATGCATTTTGTACACAGAAAAGGATGAATATACTATATACTCCGGCATAAATGAAACGGCTGAACTGCTGGAAAAATACCGGGAATTTGTGCGCTGCCATCGCTCTTATGTGGTAAATGTGCGGCATATTCTGGCGGCTGTGAAGTCTGAGCTGGTGCTGGATGATAACCGGAGGCTTCCGGTGAGCCGAAACTCGGAAAAGCGGGTTAAGCAGGCTTTTATGCAAATGTTTAAGGGATGATGTAAGATGACGGGGCAAATGATAATTACAATTTGTGTATTGATTTTTGTCAATCTGATGTTATGGATAATTATTCTGCCATGGTATGTGACTCGCATCAATATGAGGTTTCAAAACAAACTGATCAACAGACATTATGATGAAGTGGAGACAATGTACCGTAAAATGCGGGGCTGGCGGCATGATTATCACAATCATATACAAAGCCTGAAGGCTTATATGAGTCTGATGCAGTATGAGGAGGCAGCACGCTATCTGGAACGACTGGAGGATGATCTGTCTGCGGTAGATATTGTATTAAAGACAGGAAATATAGTGGCGGACGCTATCTTAAACAGTAAGCTCACACTGATACGGGAAAGGAATATCAGGGTGGACGCAACGGCGGTAGTGCCGGAGGATACTCATATCTCGGAAACAGACATGTCAGTATTGATTGGAAATCTTCTGGATAATGCCATGGAAGCCTGTATGCAGATACCGGAAGAAGAGCGGTTTATCCGTATTTATATCGATATTGTCAGGAAGCAGCTTTATATTTCGGTGACGAATTCCATGGGAGAAAGGCCGAGGAAGATCGGAGAACGCTTTCTTACCCACAAACAGGGGCATCACGGCTTCGGTCTTGTGCGGATTGACAGTATTGTTAAAAAATACGGCGGATACATAAACCGTCAGACAGATGAGGGAGTCTTTGCCACGGAGATCACGCTGCCGTTGGTGAAGCTCTGATTACCATTCGTGCGCTGAGGAATGCCATTGGTGCGCGAATTTTTTATCTGCCGGATTATGTGCTATATTGTGAGAAGCACCAAGTGTATGCGGGACAGTCTGCCGCAGGAGATGATAAGCGGAAAGCAGTCCCGGAACAGGAGGAATCAGATATGTTGTACATGTCAAAGGTATTTGATGATAAGTCACGGCGAAAATACGGACTGATCAGCAATTTTTTATATAACATGTCCGCGGCCAGAGAATGGGACAAAAAGCTGTTTTGGGCGCAGATACTGGTGATGATACCAAATGTGGCGGCTTCCTTTTTAGGGACGCTTCTGCCCTCCAGACTGGTGACGGATCTGACGGCGCAGATGGAATTGTCCGGGATCATTTTGGAAATGGCTGCTATAGCGGCGGTTATGTGGCTGTGCAGTGCGGCTTCCTATACGATGCTGTCCTATTGTGAAATGCAGGGAGACTTTATTTCATTCCATTATGCCAAAATATTTGCCCATAAGATCATGGATGTGGATTATGACTATCTGGAGGACAAGGATTACCAGAAGATTTCGGGAAATGCCTGGCGGGTGGCGCGGTTCGGGCAGGGAGTGTCCAGCGCTGCGGTAGTGTTCCCCCAGTTTCTGTACAGCATGGCAGGAGTCCTGTTTTATGGCTTTCTGATAGGAAGGAAAAGCATATTATTGCTGCTTATTGTTATGTTTTCCGTGGGCATGAGCTTATTCCTGCTCTCCATAGCGAGAAAAAAACATGCCCAGTATTACGAGAAGCTCCAGCTTTCCGCCAGAAGGGAAAATTACATTACGGAGCAGGCTACTGAGAGCTCGGCGGGGAAAGATATCAGGCTCTATCATCTGCTGGACTGGTTTTTGGATAAGTATGAGACATCCTTAAATGAGATGGGCAGGATATACGGCATTATTCATGACTGGTATCTGTTCCGCAATGTCTCCCATGCGTTTCTCCAGCTGCTCATGGACGGCGCGGCCTTTGGAATGCTGGTCTATAAGCTGGTGAACGGGGAAATCGCAGCTGCTGAATTTGTCTTTTATATCGGCCTGATAAGCGGATTTTCCGTGTATTTTGAGACTGCTCTGCGGCAGGTGATGAGCTTCAGCAATACAAGTGCTTCCATCAGCTATCTGAGAGAGTTTCTGGAGACGGAGAACAGCTGGAGCGACAGTGAGGGCATCGGAGAGAAGGAACTGGAAAAGATGAAAGGGCAGGGGCTCAAGCTGGAATTTCGGAATGTGTCCTTCACCTATCCCGGCAACGAGGCGCCTACCCTGAAAAACATTAATGTAGTCATAAAGCCCGGTGAGAAGATTGCCCTGATCGGACTGAACGGAGCCGGGAAGACCACCCTGGTAAAGCTGATGTGCGGATTCTACCATCCAACGGAGGGTGAGATTCTCGTGAATGATATACCCATCAGCAAGCTTACCAGAGATGAGTATTACAGCCTGGTGTCTGTGCTGTTTCAGGATTCTGCCCTGATGGCGGTCACGCTGGACGAAAATCTGACCGGGCAGAATCCGGAGGATATCGACAGGGCAAGACTGGAAAGAGCTCTGGATCTTTCAGGCTTTAAGAGCGTGTACGATAAGCTGCCCGGCAAAGGACAGACTCTCCTGGTAAAGGAGGTCAACGAAGATGCCATTGATTTTTCAGGCGGGGAGAAGCAGAAAATGCTTTTTGCAAGGACTTTATATTTGGACACTCCGCTGGTGATATTAGACGAGCCCACCGCCGCTCTGGATCCCATAGCTGAGAATGAGCTGTACTTAAATTACGGGAAATCCGTGGAGAACAGGACCAGTGTATATATTTCCCATCGTCTCTCCAGCACCAGATTCTGCGACAGGATATTACTTCTGGAGCATGGGGAGATTATCGAAGAAGGAACCCACGAAAGCCTGCTGGCGGGGAAAACCCGCTATGCGGAGCTGTTTGAAGTGCAAAGCAGGTATTACAAGGAAGAGGATGAAAGAAAACGGAAGAGCGAGCTGATGGGAGATATCTATCAGTCAGATAAAGAAGGGAAACGGGGTGTGTTTCATGAATAAGAAAATGTGGAAAAACATATTTACCCTCCTGGGAGCCCTTTCCGAAAAGCATAAGGACGTTCTGATAAGCATGGTTCTGATGTCAGTTTTTGCAGGAATACGTCCCTATATTGCGGTCATTTTGAGCGGTGTACTGATAGATGCGGTTTATGCGGGAGCAGAGATCAGGGAGCTTCTGCAATATACGGCGGTCGGTGTGGGAGGAACCTTTCTGCTGGCCCTGGCGGATGGCTTTCTGGTGAGGCGTTTTAACAGGAAGCTGGAATACATGCAGGAGATACAGGCTTTTCCGCTAAACCGGAAAAGTATGGAGATGGACTATGAATACCTGGAAGATATCAAGGTACATGAGATGCGGCAGCGGATAGAAAAATTCGGCGGCTGGAGCATGACCGCGATGATGCTGAGCACCATGAATAAAGTGATTACAGCATCTACCGGCATCGTTGTGGCAGTTTTTGTGGTAGTTCCCATGTTTGTCAGCAGCAATCACGCCGTTTCGGCGGGGTTTGCGGGTTCCTGGCTGATGTCCGTGGTGTTTTTCGCTGCGATCATAGTGCTTGTGTGGTTTGCTTTTCGGACAGGGAACTACTTAAATGAAAAGGTGGCGGAGGGCAGAAAAGAGGCGTCCAACGCCGAAGTAAGGTTTAAGTATTATCTTGATAATCTGTCGGGATTTGAGAAGCAGAAGGACTTAAGGGTCTGCAAGCAGCAGTCTGTTTATGAGAAAGAGTTTGAGAGGATGACCGCGGCGGGGAAAAGAACCGCGGATAAGGTATCCGGCGCCTATGCGATGATTGGCGCTGCACAGCAGTCTGTGTCTGCGGTAATGGGTTTCCTGGTATATATCTTTACGGGTACGCTTGCCTGGGCGGGCATCATCAGCATCGGCGGCGTGGTCACTTACGCGGCCAGCATCCTGAAGTTTACGGACGCGATGACAAGGCTTGTATGGCAGCTTAGCTGGTTAAAACAGCTTTCCGGCTATGCAGACGACTATGTGATATACAAAAATCTGCCTCAGCGCAAGCATGAGGGATCCATCCCCATGGAGAAGCGGCGGGACGGCAAATTCACGGTGGAATTTGAACATGTGTCCTTCAAGTATCCGGGAAGTGATGTGTACGTCATTCGGGATTTAAATCTGAACTTTGAGATAGGAGAAAAGATGGCGATCGTGGGCAAGAACGGCTCCGGCAAGACCACCTTTATCAAACTGCTCTGCCGTCTGTATGATGTGACGGAGGGCTGCATCAAAGTGAACGGAATCGATATCAGAAAATATGACTATGCGGAATATTGTGATCTGTTTGCAGTGGTGTTTCAGGATTTCAGGGTATTCTCCTTCCCTCTCGGGGAGAATGTGGCGGCAGGCTCTCAGGTGGATGAAAAGCGCGCGGAAGATGCGCTGGAGAGGGCAGGTCTGGGGGGACGTCTGAAAAGTCTGCCGGATAAGCTTGTCACAAATGTGGGAAAGGAATTTGAAGAAAACGGCGTAACCTTCTCCGGCGGAGAAAAGCAGAAGATGGCCATTTCCAGGGAAATTTACAAAAATGCACCCTTCGTAATAAATGAAGAACCCACAGCGGCCCTTGATCCGGTGTCGGAATGTGAGGTATATGCAGGTTTTGACAAAATGGTGGGCAATAAGACAGCGATTTATATTTCACACCGCCTTGCCTCCTGCCGGTTCTGCGAGGACATTCTGGTGTTTGACAATGGCAGGGTCATCCAGCGGGGCCGCCATGAGGAGCTGGAGCAGCAGGAGGGACTGTACAGGAGCGTTGTAATTCACACGGCCAGGATATCCCATTCCATTCCGCTTTAAACAGGAA
>JAIDME010000313.1 GCA_029050705.1 Acetatifactor sp. | reverse complement strand
TTGTATCACACCCCAATCATAACATCAAAGGTTCCCTGCAGATCCAGCTGGCCGTAGCCCCACTCCCGGTTGGGGTAGGTCACATCGTAGCTTCTGGTTGCTCCCCGGACAAAATAATTTTTTATCTCCCGGCTCTCCACAAATATATTGTTTCCCTCTACCACCGCCCACTGCATGAACTGAGCCACTGCGCCCGCGGTGATGGCTGCTGCAAGGCTGCTGCCGGTCTGCTTTCCCCGAATGACGGAGACATTCACTCCCGGTGCGGCAAAATCCGGATTGATCTCCCCTGTTCGGGTGAATCCCCTGCCCGACTCGATGTAAAAACTCCTGGTGACCCCATCATATGTGGACACGCTGATGACATCGGAGGCCATGGCGGGCTCCGTCAGAGTGGTGTACGGCGAGGGTTTTAAAAAGGTGACCTCCGCATTCAGAAACTGCCTGATCGGCAGCCACATATTGAACCGACCGTTGTGTACATCCATATCCCTGGCCGCCTCCACCACAAAGGTCCAGATTCCGGGAGTAGGTGCCTGTACCCGCATGGTGATCAGTTCTTCGCCCGAAGCAGTCTCCACCAGCGTCCCGGCTATGGTAATCCTGGTGCGCTCATATATAAATCCGTAAGTGATAATGTCCTGAACACCCAGGCGGATAGGCGGGATGGTTTCCCCGCCGGGAGAACGCACCGAGACCGTGACTATGTCCGGCAGATTTCCCCAAAGCTCCAGCAAAAATCCGTCAGATCCGGGTCCCACCCTGACCTCTACTGCCTCCCTGCTGGCGCCGGGACTCTCCGGACTGATCAGATTTCCCTGATAGTGGTGCGCCGCGTTTCCTTCATTCCCGCCGCATACCACCACTGCCCGGCTGCGTTTTACCGCCGTCATATCCAGATAGCGGGACAGGGCGGAGCTACCGGCATGATCCCCATAATTGGTTCCCAGCCCGATACAGAATATCACCGGCTTCTGAAAAGATGTAGCAAATCCATCCCCATACAGCACCGCCAGCATGATATCGTTCTCCTGATAAGCCGGCACATTTCGGGGGATCAGATAAAACTCCCTTAAATAGTCCTTGCACTCCTTCAGCTTTACCACCACAATGTCCGCCTCCGGCGCCACCCCCATGTATTCCATCCCGTTGCCGAGTATGCTGCCCGCCGCCACTGCGGCCAGATTGCTGCCATGTCCGTTCTCGTCCCTGCTTGGCACAATCTCATAGGGGTCTTCCGACTGCAGCGCCCGGTTGATCTCCTCCCGGCTGTACTCGCTGCCATATAGAAAACCTTCCGGCGCTGTCCCCGTCTGTATGGTCTGATCCCATATGGCAAGGATACGGCTGCTGCCGTCTGGATTGCGAAACACAGGGTTGGTGTAGTCGATGCCCGTATCAATCAAGACAATGACGCAGCCCCGGCCCAGGAGGTTCAGCGGCTCCCGCTGCACCTGCGTAATCCCGCTGACAATGAGGCTGTTGGGGTCAAAGGAGACTCCGCCCGCTTCCGTCTCCTGCATCAGTCCATAAAGCTTTGGTATTGACCTGTGATCATAAAAATACTCATTGGGATTCGGCAAGGCCCGTCTGTTCAGATAAACAATATTGTAATAGTCCTCTATGGTTAAATGGCAGAAATCCTCCGGCTCTACCTCCGATGCATACTGATTTATCGCAAAATCCGTGATCACGTCATAATATTCGTTGGAAAGTATACTGTCCCGGCATTCCATAAAAGAAGAACCCCTCTTTGGCTTTGTTTATCTTACGCGAAAGAGGGGAAAGATGTGCGTCGCCGCCCTGCCATGCGCATCGGCATGATGCTGCTATTCTCCAATATCGTTTCTGAATTGCTCCGGCCATTCGTCACTTTTTGTCAATACTCTCACTATTTCTTCATCCGTTACCCGCGTCCCTATAACATAATAAACCTTTCCCTCTGCAAAATCAGATTGATTCACCTCCTGCGCCCAATCAAATTGTGATAAAATATCTGTGGGTTCATAGTCAGTCAAATCCTCCAGATTATATACTTCAAAAGACTTATTTACTTTTAATTTTCCGTCTGTGCCATATTCACATACTCCATAATAACAATAATCATGTATACACCATAATAAGTGGTAAAATAAATAATTTTATTATCATTTACATCCCAAACGATACGCCTGAGACCCCCTAATGTAGCAGCAAAGACAGCTGTGATCCTGTGCATCTGACTATCCCCTGCATTACTTTTTTCCTGCCATATCAGTTCTTTGATACCGACATTATTTATATCAGCATATACCCACTGTATATCTCTCTTTCATTGTCCGCATATCATATTCGTAGGTATCTGCCTCATCATGTATGCCATCTCCGTCTATATCTTCTCTTCCAAAACTGAGATTGACCATAACTTCCGCCGACGGCTGTACCTCCCAGTACAAGTAATACTCACTGCCGACCTGAAGATGGCTGCACACCGCCTCCCTGCTGTCTTACTTTTATCGTTCTTTCAATCACACTTATATCGCCGGACATTGCTCACCATTCAGGTACTTTCAAATTTTTTCCTTCCAATTTGGATTCTCCCATGCCGAAAACCTGAACGTTGGTAAATGTGTACCCATTTTCAAGCGTGTATTGAGATTCACTGATCTCATAACTATAAATAGTTATTACTTCTGAAGTTTCCTCGTAATTATCTCCCTTGTAATATGATAATGCAATAGTTCCCTCATCCTGCATTTCTATTGCAATGATCGCAGACATGGGATCCGCAGTTTGGGTAAAATCTCTTGAAATTGTCATGTATAATAAACCTTTATGAAATATGTCTTGCAATATCAATCTTCCATCTTCCATATATGCAACATAACGATCGCCGATCAATAACGGATTAAAAAATGTCTCCGACTCTTCGGCATTCTCCATATCAAAATAAAAAACGTATGCGGCCGGTGAACCTACGCTTATTGTAATTTCAAAAATATTTTCTGTTACCTGACTGATTGCCGGTTCCTTTGGATACCACTCAGAGAAAATTATCTTGTTTGTACTACTGTAAAAAGTTATTTCAAATCCGTCTTCAATCGCAACGCATGAATATCGACTTCTTCTGTATGTTCTATCCCCACATAATCGCTACATCCTGTCACCAGAACAGAACATACCAACAGAATCAAAATAATCCTTCTCTGCTGCACTCCTATATTTCCCCTCTTTCATACATATCGCCTCTGCCCACGTATTGTCTTTTATTTCAGATATATAGGCCTATTCTCCCTCATGAAATTCATACCGGCCCGTGTCACTGTCATATCTCAGTATGCGGTTGCTGGTCAGTACAATGGCATAATAGCCATCCGTTTTTTCATTCAGGACGGTAAACCGCGCATGGATGCCGTCACCCTGATGCAACCGGTCAGTTATTGATAAAACCTCTTTTAATGTACCGCCTTCCTCCTGTACATATATACCAACCGAATTCCCTCCGCTGCCAAAATATCCTGAGCCGGTTATGCATACCAGGTAATCCTCCAGCCCATCATCATTGAAATCAAATGGGAAATAATGTATGTCGAGCGGAACAATTACCCCTCCTGCCTCTTCACTACTGAGGACCTTTTCCCTAAATTCCTCAAATTCTTCCACCACCGGCCTTAAGATTCCCTCCAAAAGAGTGTTTTCCCAGTCATACCGCGGCTCTGCGCAGATATCATATTTCAGAATCTCATGGTTCTCCTCTATGGCATAGAAATCTACATATTCCCAATATGCATGGGTTCCCCTTATCTGCACCTTACTGATATAAAGGTCATCAAGTTCCTCGTTTTCATAAAAAGCAAAAATCGCACCATTTCCATATACAATGTGCACCAGGCGATAGCCTGCCTCCAGCATTTCATCATCAATCAGCCGCCATATACCCTGTTCATTTCCTTGAAAGTCATAGTAAGAGATACTATCCACAACGGTGACTGCCTTTTCACGCTGATCCCGATCCCACGAAAACAAAATCTCCTGCTTCTCCTCCTCAGATAGCAGTTGACTGTCCCACAGGAAATAGCCTTCCTCTGTGATTATTGATCTTGCCCATGCGCTCCCCTTCTCTATCACTACCATTTCCACTTCGCCATTATCCTTTAAACAAAGGAATCCTCCTCCGCAATCATAATTGTATTCTCCCAATATAAACAGCCCGCGATCAATAAATTCCGCTGTTTCCATATACTCATCTGTCTCCCAAATCTTTTTAGCACTCAAATCGCCCTGCTCATCATGAGACAGCAGCCAAAACTCCATTTCATCTGAAACCATCCTGTCGCCTTTCATGATCAGCATATCACCATTATCCCGTATCATCAGATCACTTCCACCGTCACAGGCATAAATCAGTTCGCTTTCACCACTCAGGGGATCCATTCTGAATATTCCTTCATCCCATGTCCTATAATATATTTTGTCTTTGTATACACGCCAAAAAAAGGCTTCAAGCGAATATTCGGAAATCTGCCTGGACGTATCCATATCATATACGATGATTTTACTGTTCGCTTCATCCTGTGCAATCAATAAATTCTCATATTGTTTTAGCTTGTATGAATCTAAATCATCATCCTCTATATCAAACCAATCCTGAGGCCGTTCCTCTGTTCTCTCATATATTCCGTTTTTTCTTCTGTAAACTTTATTGCCTATCACCAACAGATCTTTCCAGCACACATAATCTGTCGGAAGGATAGCACGTATTCTCAATGATTCATGATACCCCAGCTCCGGAATATACGGGACCTCTAAATCCGGCATCTCCTGCCATTTATAATCAAGAACCGACTTCTCTGTTGTTGGTTCTGACTCCTTTAACTCCGAAATTTCTTCTGTATTTTCTATTCCTTCATAATTGTTACATCCTGTCAACAAAACGGAACATACCATAATGATCAAAATAAAGTAATGTCTCTGCATATTAACTATATCCCCTCCGGCACCTTTTCTGTAACTATCTTGTATTCAACCTGATCAAAAAGAGTTTCCGCCTGTTCCTTTACCGTCTCACTTCCGTTCCCAAATAAATATAATTCATCAAGTTTTTCCAAACCAGCCAATGGCAAAATATCACTTACATTTGTATCTACCAGGTTGATATGGCGCAAATTTTTTAATTCGGACAGGGGACTGATATCTTCTATGAAAATATAATACAGATCTAACCATTCCAGTTCAGTTAAATTTGCAAATGCCTGCATATCAACCGACACTCTATCTTCATCACCATACATAGCATCAGAACTATTATCATATAAAGAGAGAGATTTCAAATGTGTCAAATCACTTAATCCCTCCGGATTTCTTATATTTTCTCCAATAATAGCGAGAGTTTCCAAATTTTTGAGATCAGCAAGATAACTTAAATCGCAGTCATCTACATAGGCAACATCCAGCCTCCGCAGATATTGCATGTTGTGAAACAAGGACAGGTCTTCTATTGTACAGCATTTAATAAAAGTTACCTCTTCCAGACGATTCAATGTTTTAAGAAAGGACAGATCGTCTACATCGCCCCCCAAGGTATCCATTGATAATTGCCGCAGCTTACTAAGACTTCCGAGCGGCGACAAATTAACGCCGCTGCCAACTGTAATATCAAGCTTTTCCAATTGACTCAGATTTTCTGCAAAAGATAAGTCAGGCGAACAGCCATATTGAATATCAATATCCAATGATTCCAATTCCACCAAGTTGCTGAGCGGTGACAAATCAATTTCACTTTCGTCAATTGAAATCTTTAAACGCTTCAAGTGGACTAACTGTCCTATATGAATAATGTCATCCTGTGTAACAAATTCGTTATACCCGAATTCTATTTCCGTAACATGTTCTATCTCCCATGTATCGTAGTACTTCTTCTCTTCCTCCGGGTTATGCTGCTCCTCTTTGGAATTATCTGTGTCAGCTGTATCTTCATATTCCCCTGATGAGCTAAACATATTTCCCGTTTTATTACTCAAATAAATCACACAGATAAATGAACAAATAATACCTGCACAAGCCAAAGCAATCGTTAACCGAAAACTTCTTTTCATAGGTTTCTGCCTCTCTGTGTCAATTATTAAAAAATACGTATTCCGAATCCATACGCTGACAATAATGTCATCCTGTGTAACAAATTCGTTATACCCGAATTCTATTTCCGTAACATGTTCTATCTCCCATGTATCGT
>JAIDME010000312.1 GCA_029050705.1 Acetatifactor sp. | reverse complement strand
GTGCACTTCCCGTTTTTATAGATGGGAGCCTTTGCAGAGAGGGAAAAAATTACGGCCAGGTTCTTCTCTACAATTCGTTTGTCACGCTGGCTGTTCCGGTGACGGTCAGAATCGGAGACGGTTCCCCCCGCAATCCTCAGGAAGTGACGAGAAAGCGTTGTACAGTCCAGTTGATGGAACTTTATCAGGCATTTCGGGTGAAAAAGATCAGTACAGGCACCTGGCTGAAGGAGACGGGAAAGCTTGTGGAGAAGCTGGTGGCCATGGATGAAAATGATGTGTCCGCGAGGCTGTTTCAGGCGCAGATGCTGATTACTGAGGAGAGGTACAATGAGGCCGGCTGGATACTGGATCATGTGGCGGAACTGCTGGAAAGAGGAGCGGGCAGCGATACGCTTCGTGCCTATTACCTGTATCTGAGTACATTGATCCACAGGGAGCAGAAATACGTGGACAGAGTCACCTCGGAGGTCGAGCATATATACCGTGAAGACAACTCGAACTGGCGGGTGGCATGGCTGCTCCTTTATCTGTCGGAGGAGTACCATAAGTCCGTTACGGGAAGATGGGTTTTTCTGGAAAAGCAATATACAGCGGGCTGCAGCAGTCCGATCCTTTACATAGAGGCAGTGGCACTTTTGAACAATAACCCGGCATTGCTTCGAAGACTGGGTTCATTTGAGCGTCAGGTGGTCTGGTACGGGGCCAAAGAGGATATTCTCAAGGCTGAAGTTGTGGGGCAGATGCTCTATCTGGTGGATAAGGTCAGAGAGTACTCGGATGTGCTTTACAGAACCCTGACAAAGCTGTATGAAAAGAAAAATGACGTCCGTATTCTGCAGCAGATATGCACGCTTTTGATCAAGGGAGGGAAGACGGACCTCAGATACTTTGAGTGGTACAGGCTGGGGGTGGAGAATAATCTGCGCATCACCAACCTTTATGAATATTATATGATGACATTGAACCTGGACATGTCCGGGGAGGCTCCGCGTGAGATACCCAAGGTGGTACTCATGTATTTTTCCTATCAGAACAGTCTGGACTATGAGCATGCTGCTTATCTTTACAATTATATATTGCAGAACGAGGACAGGCTTAAGGATATCAGTGATACTTATCGCATACGCATGGAGCATTTTTGTATGGAACAGCTTGCAAAAGCACATATCAACAGGCAGTTGGCGGACATATACAATCGGCTGTTGAAGCCGGAAATGATTACGGAACAGACCTGCGAGCCTCTGTCAAGGCTGTTGTTTGCTCATCTGATCCGAGTGGAGGATGAGCGTCTCAGAAAGGTGTACGTGTATCAGCCGGGAAATCTGTATCCCACAGAATATCAGATAAGCGGCGGGAAAGTATGGATTTCGCTGTACGGTAATGACTACACGATTGTATTTGAGGATGCATGGAACAACAGATTTCTTAAGAATGTGGAGTATACCATAGAAAAACTGATGATTCCCGGAAAATTCTTAAGAGTATTGACATCCTTTCCCGTTGACAATCCGGAGTTGGATATTTATCTCTGTAACAGTGAGAAGGAAGGAGCCATAAAGTCTGCGGAAAGTGCGGCGCGGGCCCGGCGTGTGGCGGAGTCTGATCGGGCGGAAGGCCGCATAAAGCGTGAACTGATGCTGAAGCTGCTGCAATATTACTATGACACGGATGCGGCAGACGCGCTGGATGAATATCTGCTGAAGATAGCTCCGGAGACGCTTACGGCGGAGGAAAGAGGAAGTGTCATCCGGTATATTGCGCTGAGAGGAAACCTGGAACTGGCCAGACAGTGGCTGAATGCCTACGGTCCTTACTTCATTGATGTGAAGCTTCTGGTCCGGCTCATAGGGCCGCTCATGGAAAAGGATAACATGGCGGAGGATGACGTGCTGACGGCTTCAGCGGTTTATGCCTTCAGCAAGGGAAAATATAACAGTACCATTCTCAGGTATCTGACCATGTATTACAGGGGGATGGCAAAGAATCTGAGGGATGTTTGGAAAGCGGCTCAGTCCTTTGGGATGGACTGCTATAATCTCTGTGAAAATATATTGGTGCAAATGCTTTATTCCGGCTCTTTTGTGGGAGAAAAGATGGAGATATTCCGCTATTATGTCTCTCAGGGTGCAAAGATTGAGGTTGAGGAGGCATTTCTTGCCCAGTGTTCCTATGATTATTTTGTGAAGGAGAGAGTCACAGAACGGGATGTTTTTGACGAGATAGAGCGCATGTATCTGCGGGGCGAACCGGTGAAGCGGATATGTAAGCTTGCCTTCCTGAAGTATTATGCGGAGAATCAGACGGAACTGACGGAAAGCGGGGCGGAACTGACGGAGAGTTTTCTGGATGAGCTGATGGAGCAGCATATTCACCTGGATTTTTTCAGGGAGTACAGGCGTAATGATAAAGTCATTCAGGAGATGGCGGACAAGACCATCGTTGAGTACCGTGCCGAACCTCATGCGAGGGTGTGCATTCACTACGTGCTTCTGCATGAAAACGGAGAGTCTGATGAGTACAGCGCAGAGTACATGCGGGAGGTATATGCGGGAGTTTTCTTTAAGGAGTTTATTCTGTTTTTTGGTGAGAGTCTCCAATATTATATTACGGAGGAGAGAAACGGCGATGAGCAGCTGACAGAGAGCGGTACCCTGCAGAAGAGCGATATCCGCGGAAACGAGGCGGAGAGTCGGTATCATCTGGTGAATGACATTGTCATCAGCAAGACTCTTGAGGATTTTGACACTATGGATCACCTTCTGGAGGAGTATTACAGAAAAGAATTCCTGAACGGCAGATTGTTTGAACTGAAATAGAGAAGAGTAATGCCCGCTAAAGCGGGCAGGGGGTATGAGTATGGGATTCCTGAACAGCGGAAGGGTTATTGTGGGATATGATTTGGGAAATGAGTTTTCACAGATTAGCTACAGCCTCTCCGATTCCGGTGAGGTGGAGACGCTTTCTCAGGTGGCGGGTACGGAACACTACAACATACCTACTGTCCTCTGCAAGAGGATCGGAGTAAACCAGTGGTTTTACGGGAGGGAGGCTCTGCGTTACGGAGCAGAACAGCAGGGGATACAGGTGGACAACCTGCTGACACTGGCGTTGGATGGAGAGCCGGTACTTATAGATGGTGAGAGCCTGGACCCGGTGGCGCTGCTGACGCTGTTTTGCAAGCGGAGTCTGGGGATGCTGTCTCAGATTGCGTCTCCTGATAAGATAGGAGCCCTGATGATCACCTGCGAGACGCTGGATCACCGAATGCTGGAGGTCCTTGGACAAGTGGTGGCCGGCCTCCATTTGAAGACAGACAAAATTGCCTTCCAGAGCCATATAGAGAGTTATTACAATTATATGATCTATCAGCCGCAGGAGCTGCGGGTATACCAGTCGGTGCTGATGACCCGCGAGATCAACAGCATCAGGACTTTCCGGATGGAGAGCAACAGGCGAACTACCCCGGTGGTAGTATTTATTGAAGAGGATGAGTTCCCTTTCCCGCAGCAGAGAGTCCTCGGGCCGGAGGAAAGCCTGGAGGAAAGCGAAAAACAGGAGCTGGACAATGCTCTGCTGAAAGCAGCGGAGGGAGTCTGCGAAGGCAGGCTGGTGGGAAGCGTCTTTCTCATCGGCGATGGATTTGATCAGGAATGGATGAAAGAATCACTCCGGTATCTCTGCAAAAAACGCAGGGTATTTCAGGGGAGTAACCTGTTCAGCAAGGGAGCTGTATTCGGAATGCAGGAGAAGCTGAATGCCGGCAGCGCCGGGAGGGAATATGTATTCTTAAGCGGGGATAAACTGAAAGCAAACATAGGCATGGAGATTCTGCGGCAGGGCGAGGAATCCTATTATGCGCTGCTGGACGCCGGAACCAACTGGTACGAGGCGGAGACGGAGACGGAATTTTATTTGCAGGACGGGAATGAGATTCAGCTCACGATCACGCCGTTGAACGGACAGAACGGCAAGCTTGCCAGGATTGTGCTGGAGGATGCTCCGGAGACGATCACAAGGCTTTGGGGAAGATTTTACATGGAGGCCGAAAATATTCTGGCCGTGGAGATAGAAGATGAAGGGCTGGGCCAAATTCGGCCGGCCACGGGAAAGGTCTGGAAAGAAACGATTGAATTATATTAGGAGGCTGCTATGCGCGTAAGTGTCTGTGTGGGAAATTATGCGTCAACTCCATATTGTGTGCCCGGAATTGAAATCAATGTCTGCTGCATGGAGGAACTGTGCTTTGTGCTGAAGGAAAATGCGTTTCTGCTGGATTTTTCGGTGATGAATGACGAACTGCTGAATTGGATTGAGCGGGAATGCGGGCTGAAGGAGCTGGCTCGGGCGCTTCATCCCATGGTTCATAAGCAGGGCTCTCTCAGC
>JAIDME010000311.1 GCA_029050705.1 Acetatifactor sp. | reverse complement strand
CCTTAATATGTTTTACACGTTCATAAAGAGGCTGTAATTCGTTTTTGGGGGCAATGAATGTAAAATAACAGGTTTTTCCTTCATACAATTTATCTTCTGTATCCACCATATGAATACGCCTATCCGCGGAATGGTTTTGCAAATAATCCTGAAAGCCTTCATTCATTCTTCCGGCTAAGCATAATTTTACTTCATTCGAGCCGAAATAAGCAGTTGCAAAACCGGGGATGGTGGTGTCAGCTAAAGCCTGCTTTATGTGCTGCAATTCTTCTCCAAACATTGAAATTTCGATTTCTTCCCTGGTTTGAGGATTGGCAAGAATCGTTCCGTTGCGGATAATGACAGGCAGCTTAAAGGAAATATCTTTTGTGATTTCAGAGGCGGAGCTAAGGGATCTTGCGGTTGCATATGTAAGAAATACATCCTGGGCAAGCAGACGATTCAATATAGCAATACTTTTGCTTGAAATTGTTTTATCATCCCGCATTAATGTTCCATCTAAATCAGTAACATACAATGTTTTCATCATAGAATTATTGCATCCTTTCTGCAATCATAATATTCACACAGTGTTCTTTGCTCCGTCTATTTTCATTTTACCATAGATAATTAAAAAAACCATAACTGTGTCGGTTAGTTCATTATGTAAATTCAACCAATAGTAGAAAAATGTGCAAAAAAGTGCGATTGCTACATTTGAGATAGAATGGTATAATAAATCAAATTTGAATCTGTGGAGGAGCCACTATGCTTAATAATGAAGGTTTTGATTTATGGGCAGATGGATATGACCAAATCGTTGGAATATCGGATGACGAGGGCACTTATCCGTTTGCAGGATATAAGCATATTTTAAATGAAATATATAACAGAACGCTGGCCGGTAAATGTGATACAATACTGGATATTGGTTTTGGCACAGGTACTCTTACCACTAAATTGTATGAGCAGGGGTGCCATGTCTGGGGACAAGATTTTTCAGAAAGAATGATTGAACTGGCAAAAGAAAAGATGCCCAAAGCAAAATTGTATCAGGGAGATTTTTCAAAGGGACTTGTAAAAGAATTGAAGCAGAACAGATATGATGCAATTATTGCTACTTATTCGTTACATCATCTGTCGGATGAACAGAAGGTCGAATTATTAAAAGACCTTTTGCTCTTATTGAATGATGACGGACACATTTACATTGGAGATGTGGCATTTGAGACACGCGCAGAGTTGGAGCACCACAGAGCCTTGATCGGCGATGAATGGGATGATGATGAAATATATTTTGTAGTAGACGATTTTAAAAAATCATTTCCACAGATGCAATTTGAACAGTTTTCATTTTGCAGCGGACTGTTGTCATTAAAGAGATAACATCCAATATTGCAAGGGGAAAAAGAAATCATCCTTTATCAAAATGATGAAGAATAGAAGAAATTAGCAAATGTGAGCTGACTTAGTGCGGCTCACTTTTTTTTATAATAAACCTTGAGGTATGTGCTTTTTTAGATATTTGCTAAACTATAGATCAGAGCGGAGGAGATTCATTTATGGATTATAGCAGAAAAATATCTGAGCGCCTGTGGAATATGCCGGATAAAGGTGAACGGGAAAGTCGCCGGGAGGAAACCTTCATCGATGATATCATCCAGAAAAGTCATATTGAAAAGGAATTGCTTTCCAATTTGGAAGGGATAAAAACGGTATTTGACGGCGGAGCGGGTTGTGGAAGATTTTCCATTTTACTTGCAAAATACGGTTGTTTTGTCACACATTTTGATATCTCGCAGCCTATGATAGACAAAGCAAAAGAACTGGCAGAAAGAGAAGGGGTTCTTGACAAAATAACATTTTTGAGGGGAGCGTTAGAGGATTTGGGAGATTTTGATGATAAATCCTTTGATATGGTCATTTCATTTGATGCGCCTGTTTCGTATACCCACCCTCATCAGGAGCAGGTCATTGGGGAACTGGTGCGCATATGCAAAAAGCGCATTGTCATAAGCGTATCAAGCCGTTTAGGAAGCCTTCCATATTTAGCGAATCCCATCAATAAGCATCAGTTTATATTAGATGAAAATTGTGAAGATCCATATGTCAAGTGGTGTCTTGGTAACTGGTCAAATGCAATTGAAACTTTTCATTTCGATAAGAATAGTGTTGAAAAATTGTGGTCGGAAGGACTTATGGGAGGCAGGGAAGAAATTGAAGAATATGAAAGAGGCGGCACTCCCTGGTGTATTACATATACTTTCATGCCGGATGAACTAAAAAGCATACTTCAAAGATTTGGCGTCAAAAACATAAATTTGGCAGGTCCCGGTGCATATGCGAGGACTATTCCTAATGAGCTGCTGGTTAAGATAATGAACGATCCAAAGCAACGTTCGGAATTTCTTGAGTTTTGTTACCGATACGATTCTAATCCGTTTGTATGCGGCATGGGAAAAGATAACTTATTGGCTAACGGGGAACTGTAAGGTAAAGTAATGATTCATGCAAAGATTAAGGATGTAGATTTGAAATTTGAAACCGAGTCGTCACTTTTTTCTCCGAATTCTATCGACAATGGTACATTGGCTATGCTGTCTGTAATTGATTTTCTGCCAGGTGATAAAGTGCTGGATTTAGGCTGCGGCTATGGTGTCGCAGGCATACTGGCAGGAAAGCTCATAGGCGAAGAAAGTGTTGTTATGTGTGATATTTCTGAGCGTGCAGTAGAGTATGCAGCGAAAAACGCAGCACTTAACGGCGTATCACATATTATCATCAGATTAAGCGATGGATATCAGAATATAGAAGAAAATGATTTTACACTCATATTGTGTAATCCCCCTTATCATGCGGATTTTGCTGTTCCGAAGAGATTTATTGAAGGTGGCTTCAGAAAACTGGCTATGAGTGGGAAGCTGGTTATGGTTACCAAAAGACTTGATTGGTACAAAAATAAGCTGATCTCTGTTTTTGGTGGTGTCAAAGTACGAGAAATTCATGGATATTATGTCTTTGTTGCAGAGAAGCGGAGCAGGGGCATAAAGAAGAAAAGGAAACCTGCACAGAGATTATCAAAAAAATTACGGCGGAAGCAGAAATAAGAGCCGATTATCTGTGAGGTATCTCACGAGTTCATCGGCTCTGCATGAAAGCTCCATGTCTGTATCTTTTACAAATTTAGATCCTTAATGAGAACAATACACGGAAATAGCCTGACTAACAAATTCAGCAGTACCGTTCCCGCCTGCACTGTCAATATTTTTCTTAAAGCGTTCATCACCTACATACATTTGACCTAATCCGCTAAGGATTTCATTGGTGCAAACATAGTAGTTATCCGTGATGAATTTCTGCAAAACAGATATTTTTTCCTGTACCTCCTTTGCAGCAGGCGCTAAATGCCGAAGCGATCCGAGTTCGGAAAACACGCCTAATAACCGGTTAGCTATCTCTTTTTGCTCATCTTCAGACTGTGCTGCTGTTTTTTTCGTGTAGTCTTGATATGCTTGTGTTTTTCCCCACTTTGCTTTAGCCTCTGCTTTGTAATGTTCAATCTCGCTCTTGTCAAAAACTTCAAAATTCATTGTTGTTACTCCTTTGCGTTGAATTTCACGGGCAAGGATAATAAGTTCGCCTATATGCTTATATTGTAATTCTAACAGTTCGATTTGCTGAGCGATTGCCTCTGCCGGGTCAAAATCAGGACTGTCAAGAATTGCTTTGATTTCTTTTAAGGGAAACTGTAATTCGCGAAATAATAAAATATTCTGCAAACGGCTAAGTGCTGTATCGTCATACATTCGATAGCCTGCTTCGGTTACTTTCGTAGGTTTCAAAAGTCCGATCGCATCATAGTGATGTAGTGTGCGCACACTGACACCCGTGAGTTTACTGACTTCTTTTACTGTTCGCATAATATATTCCTCCCGTGTAATTCTATTTTAATCTCTCACGTTGTGTCAGAGTCAATAGGATTTAATATTATTTTTGATATTTTTGCCCTTATATGGGTTTGTAACACGAGGAAAGTATAACATTCAAAAAATTCTTGACAAGCCGGGAATGCATGGTATACTATATTAAATATTTC
>JAIDME010000310.1 GCA_029050705.1 Acetatifactor sp. | reverse complement strand
TTAAGATATCTTCTGTGGAATGTCAAAAGGAATGGGTGATCTATAGGTAGACATATTTTTTATGTCGAAAGCAGGGACAATGGCTAAGTTGTCGCAAACAATATGCCACGCCCTCAGAGACTGACAAGGTTTGGCAGCATACAGGCGAAATTGTATGCTGCTGTGATATACAGTCCTGACCCTCATGAAAATGAGTAATCAGTACAAATACAATATGTGATGTAGAAAAAGGGCAATCGTAAATATGGGGATAATCATTTATATCTGCTATGTCAATGCACCTAAACATAAAAACTAAAAGGACATGGTATGTTTGATTTAAAATGTACCACCACAATTGTTGCACTTAAATGACTTGTTTATCTTTTTGCTGAAAATGCCAAGCATTGCTATTGAGGCAAAGCGTTCTGTACCTGATATTTTCTTAACATTTGTGCTGTTACAGTATGGACAGTGGGGCTTACTACTCTCCCGCTCCTGTTCTCTTATTGCTTCATGTTGTTCTTGCTGTAGCTTAAATTGGTTAAGCTTTAGTTGGTATTCAATCGAATCATTTTTATGAAGTTCCATCATTAAATCAAGAGTGTGCCTATCCCAGTCAGTTGCTTTTCCTATAATGTTAAAATCATCATGCGGAAAATTCGTATCAATTAATTTATTGTTACAAAACGGACAAATAAGTTGATCAAGTTTTTCGTTGTAGTCTGTTGGAAATTTTTCAGTTGTATAAATACCCACAAAATTTTTATTATATTCAACCCTTTTTTCAACACACCATCTTGGATTTAGTTTATCAAGTTCATGATTTGGATCACAATTTGTACATTTTAATACAGTTTTAGTTATTTTCATTCTAATCATATATCGCATTACCTTTCAGGATTTCACTTACTCCATTTTATCACCTGTCGAAAGCATTAAATTTTAGAGTATTATAACAGAAAGGATGTGATATTTTATAAGATAAAAACAAAATTCCTATCTTCTATTTAAATCTTTCTGCAACGCTTCATTCCATCCGCCAGGTTTCCACTTGAATCCGCATTTCAAGCATACATTTCTTGGTGAACCAGAACCGATAAAACCTGTTACAAGTGAAAATCCTCTATTTGTTGATTGGATATTGGAGGAACCACACTTAGGACATTTAGGTATATCTTCGTTATTCTCTATCGTTTGTTGCTTGATATAAAGAGTTTGTGGTATTTCATTTTTTTCAACTATCATTCTTGTCTTGTCAATGCAATCTTTCAAATCACATTGAGTAAGTAAATGCAATTGCTTTGCTTTAAAAGGTATTGAAATAGAACCGTCTAACAAAAAAGATACATCATATGACATACCATTAATCACACACATTCTACTTTTATCTTCCATTGGATAACCACAGTGTATACAAACTTTACTTTTGTCTGATATTTCTTTGCCGCACTCTGGACATTTTATTAATGCCATACCAAAATCCCCCTTAAATTATAATGTCGAAAGCATCATTATTTAAGTATTATATCAGAATAATCATGGCAGTACAATATGATTCTGGAAAGGGATTAATTACATGGCTAGATTTATTAGAGAAACAAGTACCTGAAATATCTACACAAGTAAAAGAATTACTGGACTTATTCAATGATAACAGTTTGCTTGGACTAAATAATAGCGAATTAAAGGAATTTTTTGATGGATTAGATGGTGCAGATGAAGATTTTCTAAAATTTACTGATACCGTAGATTCTTCAGAAAATGTTTTCAATCAATATCAGCAATACCTAATCCAAAGTGGTAAATCAACCTCAACCTTCACCACCTTCACCAAAAAAGCTAGCACAGCCATAAAGTCATTTTGTGCCGATATGGCTTCCATGGCAATCAACTGGGGTATCAGCCAGTTAATTGCTTTTACAGCTAAAATTTTTGACAATCTGCATACAACCCTGGCGGAACAACAGGAAATCACACAAAATTTGCAAGGTGAACTGTCAGAAGTCCAGTCCGCCATTTCTGATGTAAATTCTGAACTGCAAGCCACTGCTAATCGGATTGACGAACTGAATGGAAAAGATTCTCTGTCTTTCGTGGAACAGGAAGAACTGGATAACTTAATTGCCCAAAACAAAGAACTAGAGCGTAGAAACAAATTACTTGCGGAACAGGAAGCAAGCAAACAGCAGGAAATAGCTGAATCTGTCAAAAAGGAATTTGATAAAAAGTATCTCAGGCAGACTTATTCCAGAATCTTTTTGCAGCAGGAAATTGATGAAGAGAATGCAAAAAGAGCGCGCTATAATGAGCTATATTCTAACGAGGGCCACAACACCAGCGAAGAAGTCGCAGAAATGCGACAGTTAAGATTAGAACTGGATGAATTGAATTTGATCGATCCTACAGCTTCCTTTCCTGAACATATTCAGCAGACTATAGCTGCATATGAAGAGTTAAATCAGCGAAAAAAAAGCGGTGCTGAACTTACAAAAGAAGAAGAAAATCATCTGTCAAAATACCGCGAAGAATTAATTACTACTGCTGTTGATCTGGATGATTACAGCAGCAGATATGGAATAGATGATGAAACAAACCAGTTATGGAATAATCTATTGGATTCCATGTACGAATGCTTATATCCTGCTGAATATCTTACAGAAAAATTCGATGAAGTGTTTAACAGCCTCTCCGAAAATGTACAGAATGAATTACAAGAAGCTGCCAAAAACGGGTCTTTATCCGCTGAAAGTTTATCCGACAATATTATTGACAAATTTGCCACGGCTGGCTTCTCCGCAACAGAAATTATTGAGCAGATTTGCTCCAAGCTAGAGGACATTGAAAATTTTTCTTTGAACATTGAACCCATTACTCTTTTCTCCCAACTCAACGCTTCTGGTGATTCTCTCGACAAATTCCAGTCCTCCGTAAAATCAGCAGCGGACGCATATGCCACTCTCCTATCAGGCAACTACTCTTCCACTGAACTTTTAGATTCAATCCAAGCAATAAATCAGGCTGCAACAGATATGGGCAGTTCCATTAATTGGGAAGATATTGATTTAAAAGATATAGACTCCTTAGATTTGCTTGGTAATAAGCTTGAGGAAGTATCACAGAAATATGCCGAAAGCATACTGTCAGGAGCAGGTATTGATGACAGTGAATTTAGCCAGATACTTACCGCTATCATATCGCAGATGTATGAAGTTGAAACAGAACTCCCCGGAATGAATGCGCAGCTTGACAATCTGCAGTCTTCTTACCAGACATTGACAGGCATATTAGAATCCTATAACGAAACAGGACATATCAGCCTTGATAACCTGCAATCACTGCTTACGGCCGATGAAAACCTGATCACTATGCTTGAGGTAGAAAACGGCCAGCTTGTGATCAACCAGGCCGCTTATGAAAATCTTGTAGCTGCACAGCTACTGGAATTTAAGGCAAAACTTGATGATGCCGCAGCTGCTGAAATAGAGGCTCTTGCAAAGAAAAAGTCTGAAGAAGCTACAAACAATAACGCGAAGGCATCAGAAGATGCAGTTGCAAAACTTAATGCGGAGACGGAAGCGCTCAATAGAAATACTGAAGCTGCCGGTGAAAATGCTATTACAAAAGCGATTGCAGATGCTGAGGAAGCAGGCGTTTCAAATGAAGAGATACAGGGTGTTCTTGATAAATACACGGCGATATGGAACGCCGCAAAGGATAATTACAGCACAGATTTTCCTGCATTCATGAATGGTGCTAAATCATCCGGTGAGGCCGCTGGTAAATCCGCAGGTAAAGCATTCACCGACACCCTCGACAAAGAACTCGCCGCCTTGGACAAAAATCTGGAAGCCGGTTATATCGACTTTAACGATTATATTCAATCCCGTCTTTCTCTTATCGAAGATTACTATAATCAAAGTAAACTTTCTGCTGATGAATACTACTCCTATCTTGAAAAACATTATAATACGCAGCTTACTTACATGGATAAGGCTGTGAATGCTGTTACGAGAAGGATTGACGCAGAACTTGATGCCCTGAAGCAGCAGAAAGAGGAAGTAGAGAATATCTACAAAGTACGGATTGAATCTCTTGAGAAAGAGAAAAACCTGTTAGAAGAGGCGAATAAGGAACATCAGCGGCAGAAAGATCTGCAGAAATCTCTTTACGATTTGGAGAAGGCAAGAAATCAACGTACACAGTTGGTATATACCGAAGACAAAGGAATGCAGTATGTTGCGGATGAACAGTCTATTCGGGACGCACAGGAAAGCGTTGACAGCGCCGGATATGACATTAAAATCTCCGAAATCGAAAAGTCTATTTCCAAACTGGAAGAATCCCGTGACAAGGAAACTAACGCAATTGACGAAATGATTTCCAATCTGGAAGCATACAAGGATGCCTGGAATGATCTTACCTCTGCATATGAGGAAGAACAGGAAAATCTATTTGCCGCGCAAATTCTGGGGGCTGATTGGGAAGCTGACATACTTAACGGCAGGCTTGATGTATTAGATGCATTCAAAAATCAGTATATCAGTATCCAACAGGCAATGGCGGCTGCTGCGTGGGAATCTGCTAATGAACAGGTTAATGCAGCGAAAGAAGCGGAAAAAGGCGCTTCTGGTTCAACTTCTAATGCACCAAAAATTGAGGGCACAAACGATCCTCCTCAGCTGCAAAAAACGAGCAGCGGGGGTGGTAAATTTGCTTACCTAAACCTTAAAGCATACGCATCCGGCACAAATAATGCCAAAAAGGGCCTCAACTTTGTAGGTGAAGATGGCCCGGAAGCATACTTTGACAACCATGGCCATGTCGCCATCGTTGCAAAGCCCACGCTGATCCCTATGGAGGGCGGAGAGGTTGTAAAGAATGAGCGGGATACTAAGAAGCTGCTTGATCCCGATAACCTTGCTCCTGTCGACACAATAGAGCTGGCTGATATTGACAAAAAAGAAACGTTGCCGGACGTCAGAACGCTGACACCGATCAGCCTGGAAGAGTATATTCAAGAACTACGGCAGATAGCACCGGCTTTATCCAAACAAGTACAGACAAAACAAATATATCCTGAAACAGATTTGTTACAAGGGCCGGAAAGATGTGCGGCTGCAATGGAGCGAAGTTTGGAGGACATGATGAATCCGATGAACCTGATTGCTCATAACATGCAGAAAATGACAAGTATGGACAAGCACATTGATAATGTAAGTAGCGCTGTTAACAATAACAGGAATATACAGCAGCCAGTGAATAATACATTTAATATCACAATGCCTAATGTTACAAATGCAACTTCCGCCGAAAGATTGATGAATGATTTACAGTCATTAGGCAGAAAGAAATTTCAAGTTGATTGGAATAAATAATATAAAAGGGAGGAATTATTAAAATGAATAATTTATCAGACGAAATCTTAAATACAATCAAATATGCGATTGACAGGAAAACATCCAATTGCGATCGTACATATAAATCCGTTATTAAAAGCATCACCAAAAAAGGATATATGATCCTTGATACTACCGGAAGTGAAAGGACAGTCCAGTGCTGTATTCCCGGACTTGAATTAAGAGTTGGACAGTACGTATGGGTGAAAGAACCTATGGGAAAGCTGAATGATATTCATATCTGTGGTGTAGCAGGAAAGTAGGAAAAAATAAATAGAAACAAAAGCATTCTACAGTTCCAGCTCCTCCTGGCAATACTGCATTTCCTCCTCAATCAGACCTATTCCCACAAAAACCGCCCACACATAAGGCGCGCCGTATACATTCAGCGTTTTGGGGCCCACGATCCGCCTCGGCGCACCCTCCCCGCACTGGTCTCTCTCCAGCTTATCATACGCTTTTTCAAAGGTGCTGCGGGTGATTGAGCGCTCTCTCCTGTCGGTAAAAAGCTCTCCGCCCTTGATGGAATACACAAAGGGCAATCCTTTTTTAGTGGCAAAGTCTTTTCCTGCATGTCGTACAATCACATCCCACAAATCGGAAACGGGTATCTCTTCCCTGTTGAATTTCATAGGTTTCTCCTTCGTATACTCGCTGCTACATTAGTATGATTGTATACCAAGATGCCTACTTATTCAACATCTTTTCATTGCGGTCAACGGATATGGCGTTGCTCAGCGGACACATGGCTCATTGCCTGCGAAAAAAATCCGGCCTCCCCTGATGCTTTTGATTCAGCATCCCGGAAGAGGTCGGACTTAATGTAAATCCTGTTTATTTGACTGCAAGCGTAATGTCATCCAAAGTTCCCCAGCCGCCTGCCTTTCCGTTTATCGTAATTCCGACTGTAATGACGGCTCCTTCAGACAGTTCAATTTCCACTGTGGGATTCTGCCACTGATCCCAGCCCTGGTTGGAGAAGTCAGACGAGGCCAGGATGTTTCCATCCCCGTCCTTCGCATACAGCGTCATATAGGTATCAGTGTCGCCGTCCCCCTGAGAATAAGCGCTTAAGGTATAGTTCCCCGCCTCCGCAATCGTTACACTCTGGGCAATGTCAATGGAAAAATCGGAATCGTTCCAATAATGGAAGCTGTAATCCCCGCTGTGGGGATTTCCCTCATTGTCATTTCGCACCGTGCCGCTCCCGGTGTTTTCCTTTGTAATCTCCCAGCCGTTATCACCGCTTTCAAATGAGGAATTCTGCAGGATATTGCCGGCGGCGGAGGGAGCATCTTCAACCGGTTCCTCCTCTCCGCTGATCACATTCTCCTCCTTCAACTCCCCGGTGTAGAAGGAAAACTCATCCAGGGTACCCCAGTCGTCTGCACCTCCGTCAATCTTCACGCCGATGCGCACCTCATCTCCGGCGTTTAACTCTGTGGAAACAGCCGGGTGCTGCCACTCATTCCAGCCCATATTTGTAAAATCCGTGGAGGAAATTATATTACCTTCCGAATCAGCAATATAGAGCGTCATGGCAAGCCCGGACCCGCCGATACCCTGAGACCACAACTGCAGATGGTACTCTCCGCTCTCCTCAATCTTCACCGGCTGGTAAAGGTCAATGTCAAACTCATCCGCGTTCCAAAAATGGAAGCTCCATTCTCCGGAGTGAGGATAGCTGCTGTCATCATTGCAGATTTTCCCGGCGTTTTTGCTCTGCCGGATATTCCAGCCGGAATCTCCCTCCTCAAAGTCCAGATTATTCACTTTGCCCGTATCCGCCAGAATGGCAGGCAGAGAAACGGAGAAATCAAGTACCTTGCCCTGAAAAGCGCATCTCGTCTCCGTAATATCCTTTCTGGAGTCAAGGTCCCATTCCACTTGCGTATCCCTGGTGGTTCCGTCAAGATAAAGTACCTTTGCATACTGCGGCAGTTCATCTCTCAACGCCTCCCCGGCAGCACTCCTGTCAATTTCCACCGGGTCAAAGGGATAGGCAAGCAGTGCCTTGTCATTATCCAGGGTTCCGGGCGCAAATCCGAATGCTTTAATACCGGAGAGGGCCTTCCCCTCAAAGTCGAACAGCGCCTGATTTTCCCACTCGTTTCCGCTTCCCTTGGACACTCCCGCGCCGTCTGCGGCAAGCCACACCGGCTCCCAGTAAAAGATTCCCAGACCGCCCTCGCATCCGGCCACGGTGTTCATAATAAGCTCCAATACAAGCCTCTGGTTTTCTTCACTTGCCGCAAACCCTACGCCTGTCAGGTCCGCCTCGGAAACCATGTTCCGCTTATCATCCGCATTATCATTTGTGAACGGATAGGCGGTCTCCGCCAGCACCACCTGTTTATCGAACTTTTGATAGACATTGAGCACATTTTCCCGCATTTCGGAAAAAGTTCCGTGCCAATAGGGATAGTAGGAAAGACCCACAATGTCATAATCTGTTACGCCGTGCTCCTCGATCATGGAGAAAAAAGTCTCCGTAGCCCCCTTCGAACCCCCGGTCTCCACATGAATCATAATCCGGGTTTCCTGCCCTTCGGGAGTGGTGTCCCGCACAGCTTTAATACCGCTGTTTAAAAACGCCGCCAGCGTGTCCGGATGATCCGTAGTGCCATAGCTCCACAGCATACCGTTTCCGATTTCGTTGCCGATCTGCACCATATCCGGATAAGCATCCTCCGCCGCCAGGGTATTCAAAACCTCCGCCGTGTAATCGTAGACCGCCTGAACCATCTCCTCCTCGCTCATGGACGCCCACTCCCCGGGGATTGTCTGGTTATTCGGATCCGCCCACCAGTCCGAATAATGGAAGTCCAGAAGGTAATCTCCCCCCGCTTCCTTGATTCTTACGGCCATCTCCTTTGTATGCTCCAGATCACAGTAATCCCCGGCATCAAAAGACATGGTAGGATTGTTCCAGATGCGGAGCCGGAAGTAATTGCATCCGTTTTCCATCAAAAATGCCACCGGATCCGTCTTTTTCCCTTCAAAATCGTAAAAAACGCCGCCGTAATCCTCTACTGCCTGAAGGGAAGAAATATCTGCTCCCTTGATGTATCTTATACACATAT
>JAIDME010000031.1 GCA_029050705.1 Acetatifactor sp. | reverse complement strand
GAAGACAGTAAGATTATAGAATTATTTTTGGCAGGGTCCGAGCAGGCCGAAATAAAGCTTTTGCGCAAGTACGGCAGAATCTGCAGGGAGATAGCCTTTTGTATTTTAAATAACCAGGAAGAGGCGGAAGAATGCGTAAATCAAGCCTGTGCGGAGGTATGGAGCAGTATATTGAAAAAGACTCCGGATTCATTAAGTACCTGTATCTGCAGGATCACCAGAAATACAGCACTGAAAAGATACTGTAATAACAGGTCGAAAAGAAGGATAAGCTCTTATGATGTGTCGTTTCTGGAACTGAATGAGTGTATACCATACTCTGCGCGGGATGCAGAATCCTGCACAGAGTATGAACTGACAGGATATGTTGAGGATTTCCTTGACATGCTGGACAAAAAGAGCCGCGTTATGTTTGTCAGAAGGTATTGGTATGCGGAGCCTGTAAAGGCAGTAGCGGAGGAATTCGGCATGACAGAAAAACGTGCATCAGAAAAACTGCTTCGCGTCAGAAAAAAGCTGAAAACATATCTGGAAAAGAGAAGTCAGATTGTGAAGAAAATTAACAATCTTTCAAATGCAATAGGCAATCTTTATGACAGTTTTATTTTGGAAGCTTTTACATATCAGCCGAAATTGATACTGCGGCAAAATATCCGCCGGATCAGTTTAGGAGCGGGCATATGCCTTTTGATCGGATCAGTTTTATTGTGAATACGGGAAATATTGTTCCCGGGATACACTTTAGATACAAGAAGAGGATATCATGTGTATTATTACAATATGTCGAAATGTTATAACCATGTAAGATGTAGGAGGATAAAAAAGATGCACAAAATTTGGTTGGCTCAGTTGATGCTGCTTTTGCTTTTAACATGTTCTCTGACAGCTTGTGGTCAACCGAATGTCGGTGAGGAACAAAAGGGCAGTGTGAATGCTGATAATACAGAAAATACAGACATTTCCAATGATGAACAGTCAGAGGAGGATATACTTGCAGCCTGTGAGGGGACGATGATCACGCAGACGATAGAAAACTCTGCCGGAAGTGTCATTTCTATTGACGCGCAGGTTGATGTGGACGGCATCAGCCGGGTAAGTCGTTACAGGTATGTGCCGCAGGTCTATACGGAGGAATTCCGAAAAAGTCTGCTTAAGAAAGAGTTTCCGGCAGAAACCTGGGATGTGAATGAAGCCGCCGTATATAATGAGGAGAAATCCGCATGGGAATTTATGACTCCCCGTGAGGAACACTGGATGTACAGGGTCAGTGACGCTTTTCCCCCCGGCGAACAGGTATGGACCTATGAAAGAGTTGATATAGAACTGGACTATACGGAGGACTGTCTGGTAACTCATATGCCAACAGAAACTGTATTTGTAGTCGAGTATGAAAAATTTATGGAGATTACGGCAAACGGGACACCTGCTGAAATAGCGCAATTCGGTCAGTATATTATTGCAGAAGGGGCGGAGACGGATAATTACTCCTGCAGCTATATCCATATTTGCGAAACAGAGGGCGGACGCCCCTATGTGAGGGCTGTATATAAACAGAATCTGGACGGGATGCCCGTAACGGTCTGGCACAATTTCAGTACGGCAACGACGGATGTAAGCCCTTTCCCTGTAAAAGCATGGGGCGCCTTTTTCACTGCAGAAGAAATCGGTCTCTATAAGCCCATATTGTCTGTAGAAGAGGCTGTTACGGCCATGCAGGAACAGATTGATTCCGTTCAGATAGAGGAAGCACAGATATATGTCAAAAAGATCACTCTGGAATATCTGTCTGTCCTTTCGGCAGAGGGAGAAGCGGAAATTGTGCCGGTCTGGAGATTCTGGCCGGAGGAGAACGATGAGGAAAGAAGTGTAATGTGCGAGAGAATCCTTGCGATAAATGCAGTCAGCGGCGAACTGATCTGGGAAAAGCGGGGGGCATTTACGGAGTAAAGAAATATGAGAAAAGCAAAGCAAAGAATGATGATTATAATAAGTCTGCTGATATTTATCATGACAGGGTGCGGCGCAGAGGGGACGCAAGATGCAGGATTGGGTGCAGCAGAAAATAGCGGTCCGGAAAATAATACGGAATTTCCTTCAGACGAGACATCAGTTTCCTGGCAGGCGGATTATTTCCGGCTGGGAAACCGGTATAATCTGACTTTGTCGACTGACTGTAATATTTTCGGATGTTATATCGAAGCCGGAAAGGTACTGTTGGATAACATAGAGAAGGAAAACTTTTCTGTGAAGGAAACATTTATTCTGTCTGATGCATCTTTGATAGAGGGGATGGCAGCAGACCGGGAAGGCAATGTATACCTTTTGGAAAACAGGGAGGACAGCTCGGGGTTTTGGAAGGTTGATGCAGACGGCAGCTTACAGGATTATGCAAGGATGGAACTGGAAGATACCGAAGACGCGGAAGACATATATCTGAAAGGGATTTACACGGATCAAAACGGGTATTTTTACGTCTGGTGTGAGATGATTGTGCCTGAAATGGCAATGCTTGAGGGCCGCGAAAGCGAAGTGTGGCACTGGGAAGACCGTGTCTATGTAAAGGATGGACAGCTTAAAACAATCTTTTATGAAAAGATTGCGGATAGGGCGGGGACACAGGTATTGAATTTCCAGGTCAGTATGGACGGGACGCCCTTCTTTTTTGTAAAGGATTACGATGGGGCTTATATACAGGAAATTGATGTGGATAAAAAAGAACGAAAGGAAATGGTAAGGCTGGCTCAGACGGCGGATTCAATCGATATTGATTCTGCAGACAATCTGGAGCATATGGTTTCCGTTGACAACGGTTTCCTTTACTGCCTGGACAATGTGCTCTTTGAATTTCATTATGACACACAGAAAGCGGAGAAGGTACTGAACTTATCATCCTACGGGATTTTTTCTTCGGATATTCTGTTTCTGGCGAAAAACAGGGAGTCGTATGAGATCATTGATAACCATGGAGGCTCCGGACATTCAGAGTATATATCCCTTGCATTGGGAAAGACTGAAAAAAAGACCGTGACCCTTGGGGTGACTATGCCCGTTCAGGCTCTGGAAAAGGCCGTGGCGGAGTTTAACCGGTACAGCAGCGGGTACAGAGTTGAGATAGTCGATTATTTCAGTCAGGCCGGAAACTATGAGGATGCCGATGAAAAGCTGAAGCTGGATGTTGTCACCGGAAAAGCCCCGGATATAATCGATGTATCGGGAGTTGATTACAGCATGTTTTCCGACAAGGGCGTACTGGCAGACCTGTACGATTTCATGCAAGAGGACGCAGAGGTGTCTAAAGAGATGCTGGTGCAGTCTGTGGCAAAGGCCTACGAGGATGAAGGACATTTATACAGCATTGCCCCGGCGTTTCAGCTCCACTCCATGTGGGGATACGGGGATGTGACAGGCGGGCGGAGCGGCGTCACCTTCGGGGAATTGTTTCGGATATTGGAGAGCAGCGGGAAGGATTTGAATGCTATTGCAGGATTTTCCGGGGATGAGCCGGTGCTGACCAGGCTCTGTACCGTGTCCATGGACGAATTTATAAACTGGGAGAACAGAACCTGTGACTTTGACGGGGAATATTTTAAGGAAGCGCTTTCCTTTGCCAAAGAGTATACCGGGAATTATACCGGAGGAACCTGGTCGGAAAGGATACATAACAGAGAGGTGGTAATGTCTGTGGGAATCATCTCCAGTGTGGCCGACTACCAGATACAGAAGGAACTGTACGGCGGAGATGTCGCTTTCATCGGCTACCCTGTGGCAGAGGGCAGCGGAACAGTCATTGATTTCAGAGGCAGTGCTGTAGCGATCAATGCAAAAAAGGAAGACCGGGCAGGAGCCTGGGAGTTCATAAAGTTCTATCTGCTGCAGGGATATGACGGACAGGGGTTTCCCGTTATACAGGAGCAGTTTGACCGGGTGCTGGAAGCCGCTATGACGGAGGATTACCTGATAGATGAGGATGGAAGAGCGGAAAAGTATCGAAAAGAATATTACTATGACGGCGGCACGGATATTTTTGTATATGCAGCCACACAGGAAGATGTGGATACAGTGATAGAGCTGGTGGAGAGTGCGGAAAACAGATTTGAGTTCCATTCAACAATTCAGAATATCATCAATGAAGAGGCAGAAGGCTATTTCTCCGGTCAGGTGGATTTGGATAAGACGGTGGAAAAGATTCAGAACAGGGTGAGTTTACTTTTGCAGGAGTGAGAGGTAGATTAAATGAAAAAAAGTTGTTTGGCAGGTTTATTAAGTCTCACATTGGTATTGTTGGCAGGATGCGGAGCGTCGGATCCCGATCAGGAATCAATACAGGAATCCGGTTCCGGGATACAGGAGGAGCAGTCCTGCGGCACAGATTCAGGGATCACACCCGCTCTTCCTGATAAGGAGTCAGGGGCGGCAATACCGGAAGATACTTCTCCGGCAGAAGGAGGGGACACGGATATTTCCTCAGAGGATACTGCGCCCGGCACAGAGAAGACAATATTAAATGGGTTTTCGGGAACGGTAAGCTGCATTGAAGAAGGCTGTTTACTGCTTATCGGTGACAGAGTTATTCAGATGGATGGCAGTACTCTTGAGGTTCAAAAAGAAGCGGAAAACAGGGCGCCGCTGCTTGTGAATCCTCAGGCAGCCATACATGGAGATATCTGTACACTGATTGGAGCGTCATTCGAGGACTGGCGATTTAAACTGGTTGAATATGACAGGAATCTGCAGGTCAGGCAGATTACGGATATTGAGGAGGTATCAGCCTCAGAGCGGGAGCTCATGACCTGCAACCTGTGCTCTGACGGGAAATTAATTTTATATAACAACATAAACGGTTTTTACTCTTTTGACCTGGAATCCGGCGAAACACAGGATCTGACGCAGGAGGGCATCTTTGTTTATGATTTTGCCTGTCTGGAGGAAACGGGGGAGATTCTGTTCGTCGGTTCGGATCCTTCCGGAAAAAGAATTCTCGGAAGGGTAGATATGGACGGGAAAGGACTGCAGAAAGAGAATGAGGATCATTTGTGGGGAGAACTGTGGGCCTTCGGAGATTATGCTCTCATCGACGAAGCCGAACTGGTAGGAAAGGAACAGGAGGGAGCGGTTTTCCGCTATGACGGGGACAGGGGAATTCGTTCTTTTCCGCTTACGGACAGCGCCGAAAACGGTAATATAACGGTATCCTGCGGGGGCGCTTACTATGGGACGCGCACCGGTGTACAGGGTGATGAACTGCGTTATGTGATACGGATTTATTCTTCCGAGGACGGAAGTATGATAAAAGAATTACCGTTGTCATATGAAGAGTATGGTGATAATTTCAGGTTGAAGGGATATTTGATATGTGATGATACTGACAGAATCATTTTGTATGGAACATGGAGAGGCCGTGAGACAGATACCTGGATCGTTTCAGAAAATTTTTAGGAATTCAGATGAAAATTTTTCGGAGGAGAGAATATGTCCAATATATGGAGAAAACGGATTGTTCCGGTAATTTTGGCAGGGGTTTCTGTTTTGACAGCTTGTGGGGCGGGGCAGACCGGGACATCGGAGGGTGAACCGGTGACTTTAATATACGGAACTATGCATCTGGAGCAGGAAATGGATACATGGATTGCGGAATACAATCTCGCACATGAGGACTGCAGGATTGAAGTGCGGGAATATGGACAGGAGGGTTTTGAGGAAGGACTGCTGCGTCTGAATGCAGAGCTTGTGCAGGGGAAGGGACCGGATCTGCTTGATCTGAGTGATATTGATGCCGGTCCGTATATCACCCTGGGAATATTGACGGATATTTACCCTTTGCTGGAGGCGGACTCTGAACTGTCACAGGAAACCTTTATGCCCGGAGGATTGAAGCTGTATGAGACGGCCGGACATTTATACGGAATTTCTCCGGGATACAGGCTGGAGACTGTAATGGGTAAAAAGGCCGTATTGGGGGAGCCTGCGGAATGGACGGTCGAAAAAATGTATGAGATGATCGAGAACCTGCCGGAAGGAGGCTGCTTTATCAATAATCTGGGTTCTTTAGGCCTTTTGCGGATTGTGCTGCACAGGGGAATGGACGAGTATGTGGACTGGGAGTCGGGAACCTGTAATTTTGACGGTGATGAGTTCAAAGAACTGCTCCGGCTTGCCGCCGCCATGGATGCATTTCCGCTGTTAGATGATGAAGAGCAGGCCATTGCCGAGGGAAAGCTGCTGGCAAATCGGCTCTATGTTTCCAGCCTGGAAGATTATGCGGAATCAGCGTCTTTATTTCAGGGGGAACCGGTTGTATGCGTGGGCTTTCCGTCCTCAGAGGGAGGCGGCGCACTGATAACACCTTATCTGCCGGTAGGAATCTGCCGGGGAGAGAACCGGGATGCCGCATGGGAGTTTGTAAAGTCTTTGCTGGGAAATGAGTTTCAGGAGAAGCACATTCGATTTAATTTCCCTCTGCGCCGGGATTCCCTGCGGAAAATGCTGGAGGAATCAGTTGTCCGGTCCGCGGAAAACGGGTCTGGGGAGGAAAAACTCAGCAAGGATGACTGTGACGCGCTTTACGAAGTCATATTCCGGACAGATTGTTCTCAGGTGTTTGATGCGAACATATGGAAGATTGTAGAGGAAGAGGCAGAAACCTTTTTCAGGGGGGACAAGTCCATAGAAGATGCGGTTCGGATAATTCAAAGCCGTGCGGAAGTCTATATTCAGGAAAATTGTCAGCAATCAACATCAGAACCCGGTTCCCCGGCGGATGACAGGGGGCTGGATAATCCTGCGGGTGAAACTGTGTCCGACACAGAGCAAGGAGCTGTCATTACAGAAGAAATCCTGCAGCAGTGCAGAGAAGATTTTTTTCATGATGCAGAATATGAAGGCCTTTCCGAGGAAGAAACGGACATTCTTTATCAACGGCTTCTGGACAGCCGGGTGATGGAGCAGGAGGAGATGAGGATTACGGGTATGGCTGCCGGAGATTATGACGGGAACGGGTGTACGGATATGGTGGTCTGCCTTTATTCCCTGGCTGAAGATGCGGATAATTACAGAGATGGCTGTCTGTACCTTTTTATGAATAAAGACGAGCCCTGCCGCATATATGATAAGTCCTGCTGTTATGGGTATGGGTCCATAACCACTGATTTTGGGGAGGATATTGACGGGGACGGCAAAACGGAAGTCATAATACTGGTGCAGGGAACAGGGAACGGAGGGCCGGGGGATTCCTGTAAATTTGTGATAAAGTATGAAAAAACGGAGATTCAGCAGATGAAGCTTCCCGACAATCTGGCGGATGACTGCGGAATAGGAGTTTCTGTTGAAGGAAACCCGAAAAAGGGAGTCTATACTGCATATTGCGATGAACTTGATGAAGAGATTGAGTTTTCTGCAGACAGGGCAGTTGATGACATGAGAGGAGGAAACTGCAGGGGATACTATGATCTTAGGATGGGAGAGTACAAGGGGGAAGAGGCACTGCTGGGATATGAATATTTATATGCCGGCGGCATTGCGGAATATGTAGGAACAGCTGTTTTTGTGATTGGCTGGGATGAGTCGGGGAGTTCTTATATCAGGGACTGGTATATTATCGGGGATGACTCGTTAGCCCAGGAGGCACAGCATTATGCCAGGAAAGCCTATGAAGCATTTTTGGCAGGAAGCATTTTGAAGTTTGAAAGTGCGGATATAAAGAGGTGGAGACTGGATACCTGGTGGAAGGACATTTTACTGCTCGGCGGAGAACTGGAGTATGCTTATCTGGACCTGGATGGGGACGGTGTGGAGGAATTGCTGGTTCAATATAAAGACAGTCCGGAAGCTTATAACGGCGTATTTCACTATACAGATGGTAAGCTTTACTGTTGGCAGAATGACGGTATGGAGGGAAACTGCCGGGATTATCCCCTCCGGGACGGAACGATGGTGCGCCAGTATGACTATGGCGGCAACAGTTCTTACACATTGTTCCGCTATCAAAATGACGGGAGCCAGGCGGAAATATCGAATCTGTTTGTCCGGAATGAACTGTTGGACTCGAGCAGCACGGACCCTTGTCCTTATTATGAGGTTGCCGGTAAAGAAGTGGACGAAAGCGAATTTGAGAAGCAGCTGGAGGCTCTGGTTACAGACCGCAGGCTGGAGTCTTCTGCCTGGACAACCCTGGTTCCATAGAGAGCAACGGTTCAGCTCTCACATTCATAATAATTAAAAAAATATCCCACGCCGGTGTTGACTCTCAACCATACATCAGGTTTATACTACATTCATGAAGCGCTTCATAGGGTAACTATCAATCGGTTATTGAGAGAGGTACAGGCATGAAAATTGGCGAGTTTGCCCGAATGGCGGGGATGCCCATATCGGTGCTCAGGCATTATGATAAGGAGGGTCTGCTGTGTCCGGACTATGTTGACCGTTTTTCAGGTTACCGTTATTATTCGGCTGACCAGATAGGACAGGTGCATCAGATTGAACTCCTGAAACGAGGCGGTCTTACTCTGAAGGAAATCAGGGATATTATGCAGAATGCCGACGACAGCGAACTGATAAAAGGCATTTTGCAATTCAGGGAATCTCAATATACAGACATGCTTGCTGCCATATCGGAGGTGAAGCGTATGATATTTGAGAGGGAGAAGGAAGAAATAACGCCGGAACGGGAAAATCAGGAGGCAGTGGAAAGAAATGAACTGGGAGAAATGATCATAAAGGGAAGGTTTTTGCCCCTGCCCCTGAATACAGATGATTTTCGAACGGCATGCCGCTGTCTGGACGAGGAAATCCAAAAGGCGAACCTTCAGCGAATCTCGGGATTTCTGACCTATGGGGATAAGGGCAGTGATCAGTTACAGGTGGCGGCTAAGGTAGTAAAGCTCCGGGACGAGATCGGAGAACTGCATGAAGATATAAAGCTCCTGTTTCAGGATGATGAGCAGGTGGTCGGCAAATGGAAGGTTGTAGGAGAATACGCCGTAAAGGAGGACTTTTACAGCGAGGCGGGAGAGCGGAAGGAATCTTTCTATGGAAACAGGGAAAGAGAAATCTATTTCCTGCCGGGCGGGGAAGACTATTGGATATACAGCTGGACGAAAGGATATCTGAAACTGGATGGCGGCGGTGAATCCTGCCTGTGCCGTTATCAGATTGAGGATTATCAGGGCAGCCGCTATATGTTTGTGGAGAACAAATCCTACGAATACCTGCGCGGCGGAATGCCTACAGTGCTGGTGCTGGAGCAGGTGGACAATAAAAGCTATACCAGGCGCGAGATCGCCAGGGAGGATGACACGGATATTCCCTTTGTGAATGACGAGCGGGTTCTGGGAGACTGGAAGGCCTTCGACTTTATCCGCGATAAGGATGAGTTTTCCACGGAGGTGAAGCATCTTCCGCAGGACAGACTGATGTATAAGCATATGCACTTTGGGGAAGGGGGACTTTTCACCAGTGTTTACCTGGATGAAACCATGTCCGGCAGAGAGGTTCAGACCTGGACAAAGGGTTATGTGCTGAAGCATTATAATCATACCGCCTGTGCATACGAAATCGTGACAGTTGGCGATACGGACTACATGATCATCGAGTGGAAGAGCGGGGATTACCGGTGGGGCGGTTATGATACGGATTATTATGTATTTGTGAGGGAATAAAGTATACAGATAATGTCTGTTGCTATTTCCGGAATTATCATGTAGAATAAATCGTGATAAATAAAACGTGCGCCGCCTGCCGCAAGGTTGCTCATGCGTGAAGGCGGCGCAGAAACGAGGATTCATATGGCGGGTTCCACATTTGGCACAATCTTCAAAATAACCACATGGGGAGAATCCCACGGTAAGGCGCTGGGCGTTGTGATTGACGGCTGCCCTGCGGGGCTTGCCCTGTGTGAAGCTGACATACAGCAGTATCTGGATCGAAGGAAACCGGGCACAAGCAGTATCACTACTCCCCGCAGAGAAGATGACTCCGTTGAGATTCTGTCCGGCGTATTTGAAGGGCTCACTACAGGTACGCCCATTTCCCTGATGGTGCGCAATACTTCTCAGCGCTCTGCAGACTACAGTGAGATCGCCGCCTGTTACCGCCCCGGTCATGCAGACTATACTTTTGATGCAAAATATGGATTTCGCGATTACCGCGGCGGCGGACGCTCCTCGGGAAGGGAGACCATCGGACGTGTGGCTGCAGGCGCAGTGGCGGCGAAAATTCTAAAACAAATGGGAATTTCAGTCTGTGCATACACCCGTTCAATCGGTCCTGTAGAGGCTGACATGGAACATTTTGACCGCAGCGCGATCCTTTCTACTCTTACGGCTATGCCGGACTTAAACGCGGACAAGGCCGCCGTCTCCTATCTGGAGGAGGCAAAAAGGAACACAGACTCAGTTGGGGGCTGCATGGAATGTATTGTGGAAGGAGTTCCAGCAGGAATCGGTGATCCCGTCTTTGAGAAGCTGGATGCCAGTCTGGCAAAAGCAATCATGTCCATCGGTGCCGTTAAAGCCGTGGAAATCGGTGATGGATGCGTCGTATCCCTGAGAAAGGGAAGCCAGAACAACGATGCATTCCGCCTTACGGATGGACGAGTCACAAAGGCATCCAACCATGCGGGAGGCATTCTGGGAGGCATAAGTGATGGCGATACCATACGGGTACGTGCCCACGTGAAGCCGACGCCTTCTATTTTTCTGA
>JAIDME010000309.1 GCA_029050705.1 Acetatifactor sp. | reverse complement strand
ATCGTCGGCAGCGTCACATGGGTATAAGAGACAGCTGTGAGAGTCCGAATAAATTATATTAGTCAGATTCCGGAGAAAGCTCTGAAGTCCTGTTTTGCAGACAAAATATCCCACATAAATCCCGCCGAACAGGACACATATACCCGTAAACAATCCAATGTTCTTCCAGCGTTCCTTCGTCTTCCAAAAAAGGATCAGGACTGCCGGGAAATAGGCCAGCAGACAGGAGGGATATGACAGAATCTCCAGACAGAGGAAAACCGCCGCAAGACATAAATATCCCTTTTTTTGCTGTTCCCTGACAAAGGAAATCAGGCACAGAAAAAGAAAGGTCGAAAACGCTATCTGAAGATTTGCAAAATCCGGAAACGGTGTCTGCTTTGCCCGAAACATGATAAAAAACATAGCCGCCAGCTGGGCTATGAAACTTCCCGTGATATTTTTCAGCAGTTTATAGAGCAGTATGCCGATGATCACAAAAAAGGCTGTTCCGACAATCTGCAGGTATATCATCACTCCGGTGTAGGATGGAACGAAAAAGTGATAGATCCACATGAACAGATCCGTAAAAAAGATGGATGTCTGATGTGGTTCCCACATTTGTTCAAACATCCCATCTCCCTTTAAATGCCGGAAGGACATCGCTACCGTATAGGCATTATCAAAACCGGTATCTGTAAAAATGCTTTTAATGCTGGCCAAAACCACTGCCGCCCACAGAAGAGATATGCATTTTTTCTTATGCTTTTCCCAAAAATTTGTCATTTTACAGAGTCCTTATCCTTCACTTCATCCACAATATAAGTGGGACGGTTTCTCGCTGCATCCAGAACTCTCCATATATATTCGCCGATGATGCCTAACATGAGCATCAGCATTCCAAACCCAAACAGCAGTATGCACATGATAGATGCCCATCCCTCGATCGGGGTACCTACAGTAAATTTTTCTATCAGGACAGAAATGAGCAGGATCAATGCCGCAATGTCAAAGATAACGCTGAGTCCCATCATCAGCCGAAAAGGCAGATAGGAAAAACTGAAGATAGAATCCGCCACCAGTTTCACTTTTTTGGAAAGTGTCCATCTGGACTTGCCGACTTCCCTGTCCTGACGCACAAAATAGATCATATCGGTCTTGAATCCGACCCACATGACCTGCAAAGTCAGGGAGGAGTTCTTTTCATCCAGACGCTCCAGCACCTCGATCACCTTTCGATCTATAAGATAACAATCACAGCCGCCGGCAGGCATATTTTTATTGATCATCCTGCGAACCAGAGCATAGTACATATTTGCGAAAAAAACCTTTAATCGGCTTTCCTTACGCTCCTTGCGGACTGCCAGAACAACCTTATTTCCCCTCTTCCAGCTCTCATACATTTCCAAAATGATGGAAGAATCCTCCTGAAGATCCGCCTGCTTGGTCACGGCACAGTCGCCCGTACATGCGGAAAGGCCTGCCAGAAGCGCCGCATGTTCGCCATAGTTTCTGGACAGCTTCACGCAGCGGATGTTGTCATCCTTTTCTCGAAGTGAATTCATAATTTCCCACGAATTATCCCCGGAGCCATCGTCCACAAAGACTATTTCATACTCGCCCAGCCTGTCCAGTATTTTAGCCTTCATATCTTCATATAAAAGCTCCAAAGTGTCAGAGTTATAATATACCGGCACTACGATAGAAATTTTACTCATAGAAAAGTGTTCTCCTGTTTGCTTTTTGGGCGCCAAACAACATTATCACCGGGTTTATTATAGCATCTCTTTATAAAGAACGCAATGTTTTCCGGAGTTTTCGTGCTTTATAAGGAACGGTTCAGCCCGGCATCAATAGAGTAAGACAAGATGATGGTCATCGATGGGATATATTGTTGTACAAGGCCACTCATGCTTTTGATTCCTAAAAAGATTGATTTTTAGAAAATGTTGCATTATGATATATAAGAGCTATAAAAATGCAAAACAGTGCGGTAACAAAAAGAAAGGAGAAATTCGTTGACAGCAATTCGTATACCATTATTACCAGTGCTATAAAGGAGGATGTTAGCAGCACACCGGAAGTTAAAATTACTGCAATATATAATGCGAATAAAGAGGATTGTGATTATAAGAAGATATATGTCAAGGCATCATCGATCGGAACAGAGGTATTAGTAACTAAGGGTAGTTGGACAGAAGTTCCTGTTCCGGATTCTCTGAATAAAGCGGGAAATGGCATTGTTCTTTATGGTAAGGGGCATGATCCGAAGTTGGATTGTTATGTTTCGGGTTACTGGAATGTACACTAGAGATAATGCTATCTGGCTGATATTGTAATTTGGTTTTGGCGATGAATTGTTACCGCACATGTATTCCATTCCGAATTATTTATTATAGTGGCAAATAGTGTACAGAACTTGTTTATAAAATATTTGAGGGAGAAGGTTATAGTGTTATCGTCAATAAAAACTCAAATAAATATCATGCGAAAGGGAAAAGAATATAAAGCCGCTTTTGTAATTACATTTATGTATGCATGCCTGGCTTTTGTTTTTGAACTGAGAGAATTTGCAGGAAAAGATTTTTCGTTGATTAAAGATGCAAATCAGGTTGTCTTTTTTTCCGGAGTAAATTCTTGGTGGATGCCTTTCTGTATGTTGTGGCCGTTTCTGGTGGTACTCCCGTTTTCTGCTTCCTATGTTGATGATTGCAGAAATCAGCTTTTACCTGTTTATTTATCAAGAGTGTCAAGAAGAGATTACTATATATCAAAGCTGGTTGCGGCATTTGCCGGGACAGCATTTATAATATTTGTTGCTTTTCTTACGAACTTACTGCTTTGCAATTGTTTTTTTCCGCATAATGGTAATACATGGATAGGAGAATACCAAATGCCAAACTATTACCGTGGCTTGTTGGGAACAAATATCGATTATCGCACTCCTTATCCTTCAATTCCGTTTTTGCGGATGTATTTGTTCAGTCCATTTCTCTATAACCTGATATATAGTTTGTTCTTTTCTTTGTTTTCAGGTTTAGTGGGGGGTTTTATTATGAGTCTTTCTTTTTTGATTAAAAAAAATAAGATTATTTTGTTTGCACCGGTCTTTATAATGATACATTTACTGCGTGTATTTGATGCATTGGCTTTTTCTAAAGCTATAGAATCCGGCGAATCTTATATCAATATGAATATTTTGGAGTATTTTTCGCCTTTATTCAGCTGTGGGATAGCACCGTTTCTGGTGCCTGCAATTATGGCTTTGCTTGTTGCTGCCATGACTTGTCTGACAATGTATGCGATAAAACAAGATATGAGGAGTTTACAATAGAGTGCGAACATTATCGTCCTTATCTAAGAAAACTTTATGCATATTTCCCTTCTTGTTTATGACTTCTCTTACTGAAATTTTCTTATGTACTCCGGAAGAACAATCGATGGCGGATGTTTTGTGGTATAGCATTTTCGGAAGGGTTAGCGCGGGAGAAGTTCGAACAATGGTTTTAACTGTGAAGAGTCTTGGATTTCTGTTCCTGTTTGCGATTTTGTATGGTAGTTACATTTCGGAGTTTTTTGGGTCGGTCAGTATGATATTATTTACCCGGATAAAAAGCAGAATAACATGGAGCATAAAAAAGATCGGAGTGCTTTGCAGTCTTTCTTCCGTATATACGGTGTTGTTGCTGCTGTTTGAATTTGCAATAGGAATGAGACGGGTACGCGGATGGATATTTAACCAGAATCTGGTATGGACCCTGATATCCTTATTTGGGATGATATTTCCCTTACTTGTGGTCATATGTGTCATGGTAAACTGGGTATCAATAAAGCATGGAATTCCGATTGGCATCTGTGCGGCATTATTGGCGGTAGTTGCCCTTCAAATAATTGCTGTTTCTTTTTTTAACAATAATTTTAATATGGTGCTGAATCCATTATGTTTTAACAGTATATTGCTGACTGCACCCAAATTAATGTTTATGAAAATATTCACAGATATGCTTTATATGGCGGCTGCGTCTACAGGTTTGCTCGTATACATTGACCATATGGATATCTTATAAAAAGGAGGCACAACAGGATGCAGCATACCTTGAAAGTGGAAAATCTTTATAAAAGGATTGGGAAAAAGGAATTATTACGTGATATTTCGCTTGATTTGAGGGGGGGAGGGTATATGGCTTTGCGGGAGAAAACGGTTCCGGAAAAACGATGTTATTCCGAACCTTGAGCGGACTTGTAAAACCAACGAAAGGAACGGTTCTTTTAGATGAAATTGATATTCACAGAAAACGCGGCACCGCGAGAATAGGAGTAATCATAGAAAATTCTGGGATGTGGCCTGATTTAACAGGATGGGATAATCTTTTATATCTTAGTTCCCTGAATAGCTTTATTTCAAAGGAGGATATCGAATATGCCATGCAGAGGGTCGGTTTGGATTCAAATAATTCGTTGCCGGTAAGAAAATATTCTTTGGGGATGAGACAGCGATTGATGATCGCGCAGGCTATTATGGAACATCCGGACTTCCTTTTTCTGGATGAACCTACAAATTCTATAGACAAGGAAGGGACTGCGGTTATCCGCCGAATTATTGCAGAAGAAGCACAGCGGGGGGCCGTAATCTTGCTGGCAAGTCATAATGACCAGGATATATCGGAATTGTGCGCAGAAATTTATTCTGTTAAAGCAGGAAAATGCCTGAAACTGGAAGGAAAAGAAAATGACTAAAAAACTTTTTCCGGTTACCATGGTGATCACAATAATTGCAGGTATTATTTTTAGATTAACCGTTCCGGATTGTGGTTTGTCGAAGATAGAAAATATAGAAGATATAAAATCCGGAACAATAGTTTTAAATTATGCATTGGGAGCGGACAAGGGTGATGAAGACGGTATGACAGAGGCTGGCTTTGCGAAAAATGGCGATAAGTATGATGTTGATTCAGCTTCCGTAATCGCGGTTGTAGAGCCGACGGGAAATTTGCGGCAAACAGAGGGAAGTATAGGTCAGGAAATAATCTTTAAGGAAATTATTAAGGGAAATGAATTTGTCTTAGTGCAGCAAAAAGGTTATGTTTATCGGTATTTCGGATTCCGCGAAACGGACGGCGGAATACAATATATGAATACACTTAATTTGATGTACCCGGGAAACGAGTATTTAATTTTTTTGGATGCGTCACCGTTAAATTCATACATGCGAGAGCCGGTGTTTATCTTGAAATCCAGTTTTTTCGGCTATGTAAATATCAGTGGACAAAATACAAGAACCTTGGATAATAATTTTCAGGACTATGATTTCCTGGAATTGAAAGACTATGAATTTTTTTCTGTTTCAGAAAAAATAACAAACGTGCTGAATAATATCAGGAAAGAACTTTTAAGCCAGTATTTGAAATGTTATCCCTGATATTCGCAGAAGCCCTGCTCCATGTGGAGGGTGTCAAGAAGTACTCTTCCGCCGGGAGTCCTGCGGAAAATCTGTATAGTTCCGACGGCGGATCCGCCCGCCATCAGAGGACGGCGCGACAACAGGCCGTCAGGGCTTTCATATTTCATCTGCAGCATCTGTTTTTTAGTACAACTGCCGGAAATTTTTATGACTGCCGTTTTATTTTTAGCGATAACATGCCAGATATAACGCTTGTTGGTCTCCTTTGTCTCCCATTTACAGCGGGACAGAAGGAAAGGACGAAAGCCGAAGCAAAAATCTTCTCCGGTATAAGTCAGCTGAAGCAGAAGCTTGCGCCGCAGGGGAAGGAAAAGAAACCTGGGACAGCAGCCGTTGACAGCCAGACAGGAGTGGCGCAATTCCCTGCCGGTACGTTCACTGATGAGTCTGCCGCAGGCGAATTGCAGCCAGGGGCGGTTGAAGCTTCTGCCCCAGTGTTTGTCCGAATATCCGAAGCTTGTATCCGGGCTGACATCATAGACCATACCGTCCAGGGTGACAGTGCCTCTGAAAAAGCTCTTGATTCCCTCGCCGTGCCAATAACTTTCCAGGGCATTCAAAGCCTGGAACAGGGGACTCGCCAAAAGTCCTGTGTGGCAGGCGACGGCCTTGTAAACTTCCAAATCCCATTCCATGATACCGGCATCACTCATAAAAGAGCGGTGACCAGCCTCTTCATCTGTTACATCCACATATCCCCGTATTCGCTCTTCGCTGTAAAAGCAGTCTTCTACCTGCATCACCAGGGGACCGGTAGTGGCCTTTAGGGAGGAAATGGGAAAAAATGAGTGAAGCTGTTTGCCGCCTTCACCCTCTTTGTCGGGGAAAGCGCCCGCTTTTACGCAGACATAGGAGGGCTTCATGCCCCGCTTTTTATAGTAAGGGTGCTGGCCGAGAATGGGCTGTTCACCGCCTAAGCCGGGATTTATCACCAGAAATTCCACAAAAAAAGTGCGAGTTTCACCTGTGTCCGCACATGTTCCGGAGAAGGAATGAAACCAGCGCATGTAGCCTCGTTTGGCCAGAGGGCCTCGCAGCAGATATGCGTTTCTTCTCAAATCAGACAAATTCATCAGGTATGTTCTCCCACATTTCGTAGCAACTGTCGTCATTATACTACAATATATAGTAAATGACAATAGTGTCGGGGAAAATGATGCAAATATTATGCCTGTGAGGGCTATAATACAAAACAGGAGTTGAATCTAAATGGATTATGCTTGCTTGTGCACGAGAGGGGGAGGCGTAAATGATGATAAAACGCAGTAGGATGATGGTATGTGGATTTGCCCTGATGCTTTTGCTTGGCGGCTGTGGCAATGTGTATGCCGGTGCAGGAACCGGAGCACGGCAGAACGGGCAGAGAGACCGTTCGGAGAGCAGCCGGAAGGAAAGTGAGGAGTCAGAGAGCAGAGAGTCTGAGGACAGAAACACGGAAAGCAAAGAGACAGAGAGCAGCCGGGAAAGTACGGAAGAGAGTGCCGGGGAGGAAAGTAAAGAGCCGGAAAAAGCGAGACAGGTCAGTTTTGGCAGTGTCCCTTATTTCAAGGACGACTCCGGCAGTAACACTCAGTCTGCAGACGGCTGGATTTACGGCTACTGGAGCAGACAGCTGTGCCGGGTGAATGCGGAGACGCTGAAATCGGAGGTGCTGTTTGAGACGGATTCGCCTCAGGCAGGATTTTTCAGCATATATGACGGAATGATCTATTTCATGGAACAGAAGGGGATCAGCTATCCGGAGGGGCGCAGGGCAAACCTCCGGCGGATGAACTGTGACGGTTCAGGTCAGGAACTGATTGCGGAAGATTTTGATATGCCGGAGGGCATAGTGACCGGTATTGAAATTTATGATGATATTCTGTATATTCTCGCACGTTCTGCAGACGACAATCGGTATTTTCGTTTAAAGAAGGACGGCAGTGCAGAGCAGATCTCCGAGGAGGAGACTTTGTTCGGAATGGTGCCTGCGGGCTGGCAGGACGCCTGGTTAAATTATCGGTACAGTGAACTGAAAAATCTTGTTTATTGTGTGAGAAACTTCGGCTACGCTTTTCTCTGTGACGAATCCGATCATTTGTACCGAAGCATCCTGGAAACGGGGGAAACTGAACGGATACTGCTGCAGAAAAATTATGTACTGACCAATGAAGCGCTGGTCTACAGGGACAGCGGCGGCCTTTGGTATTCCGTAAATCTGGATGATCTGAAGGAGATTACAGAGATTGGCGAAATGAATTGCTATGATATTGCGTTCTGGGACGAGAAGGGAATCTACAATATTGATCGAACCTACGGAATGAGCAGCTTCAGCATTGAACGGCTGAACTGGAACGGAGAGAAGGAAACTCTTGATTATAGGGTGTCGAATCCCAGACTGAAGAATTCTGTCTATGGGGATTACCTGACGGTTCTGTATTCGGATGGCACTTATCTGTATTATGACGGTCTTTCGGACGGGGACGGCGTTATATACCGAATGGCGCTTGGAGATGATGATGAGGAGGCGGAGCAGGTCTTTGTCTACTATGAAAATCCTGTGATGGAGATCAGCACCCGTGAGACCTTTTCCACTACCTTTACTGTAGAGGAAACAGGGGACAAGGGAGAGTTTTCCATGACAAAGGTATACCTGACAGAGGACACGGAGGCGGCGGCCAGGATCAATGCTTCTCTGGAGGAGATATACAGGTCCGAGGAGGAATATATCGACGAGCTGATGGATGATGTGCGGGAGGCGGCATTGTCTGATTGGGATTACGGATGGGATATGACGCTGGTTGAGGATACTTTGAGCGCTTCTATCAGCTATCTGGATGACAATTATATCGGCATCCGTTTTGTCTGGTATGAGTATTGGAGCGGCGCGGCTCACGGGCAGCACGGAATTGTGGAATATGTATTCAGCCGTCTGTCAGGGGAACAAATTTTGCTGACAGATATAGTAGAGAATTCCGAGGAGGAAATCTGCGCTATTATCGCCCCGTATGTGGAGGCGGAAGCGGAGTGGGGCACTGACGAAGAGGGCTGGGAGCGGATCATTCTGGATGAGGG
>JAIDME010000308.1 GCA_029050705.1 Acetatifactor sp. | reverse complement strand
GCTACATCCCTGCTGCCGACAGTCGATTTTACGCACAGGCCTAAAATAAAAATGCCTGCAATTATTGAAAGGATAATGACTTTTCTCTTCATCGCTAATTCATCTCCATTTGCCCGCCAAACCAGAATCGGGCAATTCCGGTTTAATATCCGCCGCTGATCCCCAACAAAATACGACTCTCCCGCAGTGCGTGGGCAGAATCATAATCATATTCTATCGTCTGTATATTTACATCCGGATACCGCTCATGGAGCTTCTTCATAATGCCCCTCTCGCACACATGACTGACAAGGCAGCCAAAAGGATGTACGATCAGAATACTCTCATACCCCTTCTGTACTGTCCGCCCCGCTCCAGAAAGCTTTTGATTTTCCAGTTCACTGTCTACTATGTAGATGGCATAGTTTATAAAACCGCCCATGCGGTACGCACAGTCCTGTTCCGCAAGAAACTCTTCCAGATGCTCATTTCCGATCGGAGAAAACTTGATATAAATCTCCCCGGTGATCCCCACGCGTCGGATTTTTCTGTCCTTTACCGGAATCTCCGCAAAATCACGGACAATCTGGCGGTACTGCTCCTTTCTTCTCTTACCGAAGATATGTTTGCCGGCCTTAATATCCTCACACAATTTCCGGTTCCAACGCTCCCAGCACTGCTTTGCCTCTCCCTGATTGCACTCATAGGGCCTTACCTGCTGGTAAAGCGTCATAAGCAGATCCCCAAAGCAGACGACGGCAATGGCGCTGAACAACAGCTTCGGCGTGATAGTAAATCCTGCGTGCTTTTCTTTTCCGAATGCATTGAGGGAGATGACCGGAATCTGGCTGTACCCGGTCTTTTTCAGACTTTCTATGATGGTATTATAAATATTGCCGGCACGACACGCCCCGCCGGTCTGGGGCTCCATAAAGGCAATCTGATCCGGCTGAAACCGTCCGGACCGGAGCGCCGCCAATACCTGCCCGAGGATCAGCACCGTCGGGAAACAATAATCGTTACTGATGTAGGGCAGAGAATATCCCGGCAGATTCTGTTCTTCAGGGAGTATCTCCAGATGATAGCCGTCGGCCGCAAAAGCCGCCTGCAAAAGAGCATTGTGATAGTGCAGCATATCCGGCAGCAGTATAGTATGTGTGGCTTTCATCGCCTTTGTAAACTCTGCTGTATGCGCTTCCCTCACAGAATCTCTCCTTTCCGGGTTTTAGCTTTGTCGATCACACCTATGTTTCTTTTTATTCCCACTCCGCCAATCTCTCTAACATCTCATCCTGTGTATACAGTTCCGCCGGTTCAATACATTGAGTAGTGTCGATCAGTTTATTGAGACATTCCTCAAGCTCTTCCTCTGTTACTTCCGTTCCTTCCCAAAAATACTTATACCTGAAACCTGTATAAAAATAATAATGTTCATAAACCCACCCTGTTCCAATTTTTGAAAATTCTCCTTTTTCCAGCCTATAAACATCACAAAATCTATCTCTGGTATAGAACCGTCCATCATGTTCTATGTACTTGATTTTGTACCCTCTTGAAGGATTCATGGCCCTTACATTCCCATCATAAAAAGAAACTATAGCTACGTTTCCTCCCATATCCAATATAAGTTCCGGAATGTCATTGTCATCCAAATAGATAAGCGCATATTCGTCCTCAAAATCATTATCCGGCCATAATATCCTGGATTTATTAAGGAAATCAATGTAAGCTTCCTGCCACGTTGCAAAATCCTTTAACCGTCTGTTCGTCCATTCTAACTCATGTCCCGCCAAATCTACATAATGTTCCTTCCGATACTGAACATACTTCTCCATGTCAATCTCTTCATAATCGCTGCTATCTGTCTCTGCATAAAAATCGTCTTCTTCGTCCATGTATTCGTTTTTATTTGTATCAGTCCATGTAAACACTTCCCATTCCCAGCTGCCATCGGCACTTATCTTAATAAACCTAATTCCCTCATTCCCATATCCAAGATTAAAATAATTCAGGAGTCCGCACAGTTCATCCGTAACAATCAGCTCATAGTCGTTCCACCAGCTTTCAAAAAGAATCTGAAGCGTTCCGTCCACCGCTTTTATCGCGTAATATGCCGTATTGTCCCTGATATGTAATTCATCACTGCCATCGCCGTCTATATCCAGCAAACAATATTCGATATCATTATCTCCAAACAACTCACTGATTGTAACCTGCTTTTCTTCCTGCTCATCTTCTTGTTTTATGTAAGCCATACGTCCCGCCGTAAGTTCGCCGTTCAGAAAAAGCTCATAGACTTCCGCCGAGTCTATTTTCTCTTGTCGTGTCTCAACCTCATCATTCCTTTGAGTTATGTCAACTTTCTCGTGTATTATACTATCCTCACCTGATTCTACATTTTCCATCGTTTCGACGCTTTTTGTGGTTTCAGCAGAATCCACATCCTCATCATTTCCACATCCGGGCAGAAACGATATTACAGATATAAGAAACAGAATGATACATCCTGTGATGTATCTTTTCATTTTTTTCATTCTTTCATCCATCCTGTGTTGCTCAACTTTTCATCACACTTAACGCTTGATCTCTTCTTTTTTCTCAAAAGGGATAGGGTCAGGATGCTGCAACTGTAATTTGCCAATAGCATCCGCTACGATATCATATAAATTATCATCAACATAAGCTATTTTCTCTACATCCAATTTCTGATCCGAAATTTGCCCATTATGAAATTTTTCCGCATACTCACCACATTCCCGCAGATAAGATAGTATTAATTTTAATCTTGCTTTGTCATCATCCGTAAATATGGTCTGATCACAGAGCGTTTCCGCAATAAAATCACAAAAATATGAAAAATCACTGTCCCAGTTTATGTTTCCGTTATCCTGCGCTTCACAGCGCAGTTTCTCAAGCTCTCTTAACAATTCCCCTTGTAAAACACTTGCCTGTCCTGATTTTGGAACATAATTTTTCCATATCCATTTGCATGTTTCAAAATTTGTTTGTATGGTTC
>JAIDME010000307.1 GCA_029050705.1 Acetatifactor sp. | reverse complement strand
TTCTTCCTCTCCATATTGGAGGATACAGGATATATGGCCCGGGTAGCTTTCGTGATGGACAGGCTGCTGCGCAAGATCGGCCTTTCAGGCAGGAGCATTGTCCCCATGCTGATCGGTTTCGGATGCTCGGTCCCGGCCATTATGTCCACCAGAACGCTCTCCAGCGAGAGGGACTGCAAGATGACGATTCTGCTTACACCCTTTATGAGCTGTACGGCAAAGCTGCCTATTTATTCCATGATGGTCAGTGCATTTTTTGCAAGGAAATATCAGGCGCTTGTTATGGTTGGATTATATGTGTTCGGAATTTTCTGTGCTGTTTTATATGCACTGTTCCTCAGAAAGACAAAATACCGCGGCGAACCGGTTCCCTTTGTGATGGAGCTTCCCAATTACAGGCTTCCGTCATCGAAAAGCGTGCTGCATCTGATCGTGGAAAAGGCCAAGGGCTTTATCAGGAAGGCATTTACGATCATATTTGCGGCATCCATCATAATCTGGTTTTTACAGACCTTTGACATTCGGCTGAATGTTGCGGCTTCCGCTGAGGAGAGCCTGCTGGCAATGCTGGGTGGTCTGGCAGCTCCCGTATTTGTTCCGTTGGGATTTGGAGACTGGAGGATTTCCACCGCACTGATTACCGGATTTACGGCGAAAGAGAATGTGGTATCCACCCTGACGGTTCTTTTGGGAGGAAACGTATCTTTGCTGGGGACATTATTTACGCCCTTTACGGCCATCGTGTTTCTGGTCTTTACTCTGCTTTACACGCCATGCGTTGCAGCAGTTGCGACGGTAAAGCGGGAGATGGGAGGCACAGGCGCGGCGGCGGTAACTGTGATCGTGCAGTGCGCAATCGCCTGGATGATGGCTTTTCTGGTCCATGGCGCAGGGATGATCTTCGGATTGGCATAAGGGGGATTGATGATGAATCTTGCGAGTATACTGGTGATTTGTATTGTGGCAGGTCTGCTGGTCTTTTCGATTGTACGGTCACGAAAAAACAAAGCGGACGAATGCAGCGGAAGCTGCGTGGAGTGTGCCTTCCGATGCAATCGTCAGAAATAATCTTCGATGTGTATGTTACAGCAATTCCATTGTTCTCAGGGTGAGAACGGCGAGGAAGACAGTAAAGATGGATATAATGGAAGTCCAGACCACAAGCTGGCCCGCCAGAATACCGTCGTTATCCATCTCCTGAGCCATGATAGCGCTGGATACGGCCACGGGGGAGCCGAACAGGGCGATCAGCGCGGGGTAAACGGCGGCATCAAAGCTGATAAGGCCGGTGTATTTGGAGAGGAGTACGGCAAGTCCGAGGGCAATCAGAGGAACCACCACGACGCGGGCGGCAGTCCCGATGAGGATTTCCTTCAGCATTCCCTTTACAGCCGAGAAATCAAACAGTCCGCCCAGAATTACCAGTGCCAGCGGCGAACTGATCTTAGCCAGATTGCTGACTGCATCATAGAAGAATTTCAGGCTGCCGGACAGGGAGAACACAAGGCTTCCGGCCGCATTGACGGGGATAAAGGAGCGGATGCCCAGCACAATCAGACCGCACACCACGCCGATGATCAGGGGATTTTTTGCTATTTTCAGCAGTACATCCTTCAGATCTGCCTTATGGCCGTCTTCATTGTCAAGAAACATAGTCAGTGCGATGACGGCAAGAATATTGAAGGTGGGAATGGAGAAGGCGCTTAAAACGGCGGCGATTCCCTTTCCTTCCGCACCGCCCAGCGATTCCGCAAGGGGCAGTCCGATAATGGCAAAATTAGAGCGGAATACGCATTGCAGGATGACGCCCTTCTGCCTGTTGTCGGGAACGGTCAGCTTTACCATGACAAGCCCGATGAAAAATGCGGCGAAGATAGCAATTTCGGAGTAGATCACCACAGACCAGTTGATGTGGGTGAAGGACTCGATGTTATACACATTGGTAAACAGCAGGCAGGGCAGGCAGACGCGGAAGATCAGTTTGTTGCCCTTTTTAAACCAGTCCTGGTCCAGGAAGTGTTTCTTTTTCAGCAGGTAGCCCAGCAGAATCAGTAATATAATGGGCAGAATGGCATTTAATGCAAACAGCAGTGTATCCATTTTTGTTCTTTTCCTCTCATTCTTCGGCTGCATTTATCAATAAATATATTATATTTTATACGGCCGGGAAGGACAAGCAAAATCAGTAATGAAAACGGAAGAATCGACAGAAAGGAAAACAGTATGAAACCGGTAAACCCACAGGCAACTCCGAATGCAGGGAAGTTATTGCAGTATTTAAGTGAGATTGGCGGAAACAGGATCATCACAGGGCAGCATACCCAGACGGCTGCTATGGAAGAAATCGGGGAAATCAGGAAAATTACAGGGAAGGAACCGGCGCTCAGAGGGTTTGAACTGCTTTCCTATTCGCCCAATATCCGCTATGAGACAGGGGATGAATATTGCAGGAAGGAGATTGACGAAAACAGAAACACGCTGGAGCTTGCTCTGGAGTTCGGGAGGAACGGTGGTATTGTGACTTTCACATGGCACTGGTTTTCACCGCTTAGCGGCTGGGATAAAAGCTTTTACAGTGAAAAAACAGATTTTGATCCGGAAAAGGTATTGGTAGAAGGAACAGAGGAAAGGAAAGCATTTTATCATGATATGGTTTTGTAAATACCTGTCATCTGCATAACCTGTTATGGGTGTGGAACTGTCCGCTGAAGGTGGGATACCCCGGGGATGATGTGGTAGATATTCTCTCACGTGATCTGTATAAGGAAAAGGGAACAAAAACAGATTATTTGAAAGAGTACGAAGAGCTTATCTCCGTCACTGCGGCAAAAAAGCCTGTGGCGCTGGCGGAAATCGGCATTCTTCCTGATATTGACATGCTTCGGAAAAGCCGTGTGCCCTGGTGTTATTATATGGTGTGGAGCAAGGGCTTTGTGATGACGGAGGAGTTTAACAGCCATGAGGCACTTTGCAGGAACTATGGCAGTGATTATGCAGTTACTTATCCGGCAGGGCCTTTTCATTGAAAGTGTCAGAACATTATGGTATAATGATTCTGCTCATTATACCCGGTGATTCATGGCTTGAAAATCAAATGCCTCCTTCGGAGTCGCTTGATTTTCTGCGCTCATGGTATAATTGCAATACTTGTATCAAAAAACACAAGACACGAGGTGCATAGAGATGTACGGTTCCCAAGATGAAAAATGGAAGGAAATATTCGGCGGGGCGTGGCAGAAGGTCACTGAGTTCTGTCCTGAGATAGGCGGTTTTCTCGTAAATCATGAGTCAAACAGTGTCTGGTTTGACAATAATGCGAAAATGCTGACAAAAATGGATCATTCACCCGATTATGAAAAAGCCCAGGAACTGATTGATAAGCTTACAAAGCATTCCGACAGGGAAACCGGTCTTTCCGCCAGGATAATCGCCCGCAGCGGAGTGTATACTGCAGGGATTTTTAAACGATGTGAGACCAATGTCACAGACAGAAAGAAATGGATTCTCCCTGTATGTGAAATGTCCAGGCTTACGATTGCTCTTACACAGAATACCGCGCCATCCCTTCTGGCGCTGATTGAATTAAAAATGTCCGACGGCAGGGAACTTTCCGACTACCATATTTTCGGAGCGCTTACCGCAATTATAAAGTCTGCGCCTGAGAATACTATGCTTTCAGCGCATTCCGCCAACCGTTTTTGGATATACATACCCGATTTCACCGGCAGCGGAAATGATTTTCTTTCTCAGCTTAGGGATGTTGTAAAAAATACCTATGCGGAGGATGAATCAGGAAGTTTTGCAGCGGGGCGGTATGTGACTTTTTCTGCTGGAATAGGCGAGGACGGGGCTATGCCGGCCAAAAGAATGAGCACTGCCGAGTTTGCGCTTTATGAGGCAGGTATGAACGGTACAGGAGATATTGTAAGCTATTCGTCCGAGCAATACGAAACAGATAAGAGCGAGTACGAGAGAACCAGCCGTTTCCTGCGCCTTGTCAATGAAAATCTTTTTCTGTATTATTTCCAGCCTATTGTCAGTGCGAAAGACGGGGAGATCATTGCGTATGAAATGCTGATGCGAAGTGATAGCAGCATAGGGATGTTTCCCCTCGAAATACTTGACTGTGCCGAAAAAACAAAGCGCCTTTACGATATTGAAAAGGCGACTATGAGAAATGCTCTTTCCATAATTGAGAGGAATCAGGATATTTTAAAAGAGCGTAAGCTTTTTGTCAATTCCATTACCGCGCATATGCTTACCGATGAGGACTGGGTAGTTCTCGAGGAGGAATACGGGGAGCTTATGGAGAAAATGGTTATCGAGTTCACGGAGCAAACCGAAATCGACGACCAGAGTCTGGAAAAAATACGCACCCGCCTTGGCAGATCAAAAATTAAGATAGCTATTGACGATTTCGGAACGGGATATTCAAATACTTCAAATCTGATCAAATACAGTCCTGATTATGTCAAGATAGACCGCTCGCTTATTGAGGGAATAGATTCAAAGCCCATCATCAGGAAGCTTGTTTCAGGATTTATCGAGTTCATCCACGAAAACGGATACCAGGCCCTTGCGGAGGGCGTTGAAACATATGAGGAGCTTCAGACAATGATACAGCTGGGCTCAGACCTGATTCAGGGATACTATACGTCAAAGCCGAAGCCTGTTATGCTTCTTGAGATATCCAACAGTATATGCGGCGATATTAAAGCCATCAACCTTTCTAATTCAGACAGTATTTCAAGACCTTATCACCCTGAGGAAGGCGAGGAGGTTGACTTGTGTCTGATTAAGTCGGATGGCTACAATTCTGTTTTTATCGAGACGGAAAATGTTACACTGAAAGGAAGAAAAGACATTTTCCTGGATACGCTGATTATGATCAAAAACGAAATCAAGACAAGGATCACGCTGGAAAATGTCCACATAAAAACAGACAAGGATTTTCCTACCATAGCTCTCGGGGAGGGTGCTGAAGTGGAACTTGCAGCTGAAGGCGAGAATGACTTTGACGGCCGGGGGATATATGTACCGCAAAGTTCTTCGCTGCTGATAACGGGAAACGGCGAACTTAAGGTTACTTCAAACAGGGATGACTGCTATGCAATAGGCGTGGATTCCAACAGCTCTCCGGGAAATATTGTTATCAGCATGAGCGGAAAACTCAATGTGAAAGCCAACGGAGATTCGTCTGTTGCCATCGGCGGCGGAAAGAACGAGAGTTCAAACGTTATCCGCGTTCTTAGCGGTGATATCTCGATTACCTGCACGGGCAGGCGCTGCGTCGGAATAGGTATTGCTTCGGGCAGCAGTATTATCGATATGGAAAACTGTAAGTGCAGTCTGGATATAAACGCTCCCGATGTTGTAGGAATAGGTTCCTTTGATAGCAGTGTGGACATTGACATGAAGCATTTCAGCCTGAGTGAAACCTTCAACGGCATAAAAATTGCGGGAGTGGGAACGATTGAAAACGGCGCCGGGAGAATAGCCATGTCAGATGGAAGTATGAACGGTGTCATGAAAGGCAGAGTAGTAAACTGTGTGGGAAGCCGAGGCGGAAGAGTCAACTGTCATGTGAAAAATTCCGATGTGACACTTTACTGTGAGGGCAGTGCGGTGTCGGGGGTTGGCGACATTTACGGTGAGGGTGATGTTATACTCGAAGAGGCAGGATTGAATTTTAATTTCCGCACAGGTGAAGCGTTTGCTTACGGAAGCCGCAGTGGTCTTGTTAAATGTGAGAACTCGACAGAAGATATACGCATCAATGCATAACACCTGTTATTTTGCGCATTTATCTCTGAAATCGCCGGGAGAATGACCGGAATACTTTTTAACACCGGAGAAGTGTGATGGATTGTAAAGCGATTCTGCCAAAAATGACATTGGAGGACAAGATCAGCCTTTGTACAGGGGCGGATTTTTGGCATTCCAAGAAGATGGAGCAATATGGAATTCCTGCCTTTACCATGTCCGACGGTCCCCACGGACTGCGATATCAGAGCAGTGAGACGGATATGGTCGGAATCAATAAGTCAAGCCCGGCAACCTGTTTTCCCGCGGCGGTAACGGCAGGAGCTACCTGGAATCCGGAGCTTTACGGGGAAGAGGGCAGAGCAATCGGCGAGGAAGCCCTGAAGTACGGAGTTGACGTAGTTTTAGGCCCCGGATGCAATATCAAACGAAATCCCCTTTGCGGCCGGAATTTTGAATATCTCTCGGAGGATCCGTATGTTGCAGGAGAAATGGCCGCGGCTTTTATCAAGGGGCAGCAGAGTACCGGTGTTTCATCAAGCCTGAAGCATTTTGCGGTGAATAATCAGGAGTACAAGCGGCAAAATGGTGACAGCCAGGTGGATGACAGAGCGCTGCGTGAAATCTATCTGGCGCCGTTTGAAACCACCGTGAAAGAGGGCAGACCCGGCACAGTGATGTGCTCCTACAATAAGATCAACGGCATCCATGCCAGCGACAATAAGTGGCTGCTCACCCATGTGCTGCGCGATGAATGGGGCTTTGATGGCATGGTTGTCACCGACTGGGGCGCTTTAAACGACCGCATCAAAGGCTATCAGGCCGGGTGTGATCTGAATATGCCGGGAGGCTCCGGATATATGGAGAAAGCGGTGTTGGAAGCGGTCAGAAACGGAACGCTTTCCGAAACGGATATTGACACAGCGGCAAAGAGGATCATCCGTTTGGCGCTTCGCTCATCGGAAGTGAAAAAGGGTGGCAGTTTTGATGAAGATGCCCATGATGAACTGGCTTGCCGGATTGCGGAACAGGGTGCGGTGCTGCTGAAAAATGATTCCCATATCCTGCCTGCAAAAGCAGAAGATATGGTTTTTATTGGCCATATGGCAAAGAATTTCCGCTATCAGGGCGCAGGTTCCAGCCATATCAATCCCACCAGGCTGACCGGCCTCACGGATGCGCTGCCTGGGGTTCCTTACTTTGCCTGCTATGATGAGGACGGCAAGGTAACGGAAGAGGCCCTGCAGGAAGCCGCCGCAATGGCGAAAAAGGCAAGAATTGCCGTGGTGGTGGCAGGTCTGCCGGACAGTTATGAATCCGAGGGATTCGACCGTGAGAACATGAAAATGCCGGAGGGGCATAATCGCATGATTGAGAGAGTAGCCGCCGCCAATCCTAATACTGTGGTGGTGTTATTGGGTGGAAGCGCCATGGAGCTGCCCTGGTTTGATAAGGTGAAAGCCATTCTCTATATGGGCCTGTCCGGTCAGGCAGGCGGCCGGGCCTGTGCCAAGCTGCTCACAGGAAAGGCAAATCCCTGCGGGAAGCTGACCGAAACATGGCCGTTGCAATATGATGATGTAATATCAAAGGACACCTTCGGCAAGCGCAATGCGGAATATAGGGAAAGCATTTATGTTGGCTATCGGTATTATGATAAGGCCAATGCGGCCGTCCGCTTTCCTTTCGGATATGGGCTGAGCTATACGGAATTTGCTTACAGTAATTTACAGATACATGAATGTACCGTGACGGCCACCGTCACCAATATCGGCACTGTTCCCGGTGCGGAGGTTGTGCAGTTATATATTGCACCGCCACAGGATGGAATTCATCGACCGGTCAGGGAGTTAAAAGGCTTTGCTCGGGTGGAACTGCTGCCCGGCGAGAGCAGACAGGTTATATTTACCCTTGATGACCGCAGCTTTGCAGTCTGGGCGGAGGGCTGGAAGGTGCCGGGCGGTAAGTACGAGGTGCTGCTGGCTGCGTCCTCCCGGGATATCCGGCTAAGCGGTTTTGTCTCCGTGAGCAGTCCCCGGAGCGGCTTCAGCATCCGTCCGGCGGAAGCCGGGGAGAATTCCACCGGGAATGAGGGGGAAACCCTCAAGGTTCCGGAATGGCAGAGGGGAGGCTGGTATGAGACGCTTTCCGGCAGTCCGTCCCGTGAAGAGTGGGAGGGGGTCATGGGACATTCCGTGGCAATCATTCCCGAGGCGAAAAAAGGGCAGTTTACAATGGACAATTCCTGCCTGGAGATGATGACGAGTTCTCTCATTATGAAGATTCAGTATAAGGTTACGGAAAAAATTATAGCCAAAAGCTTTGGCGGAAAAAAAGACTATTCCGATCCGGCCTTTAAGATGATGATGGTCTGTGCCGCCGATTGTCCCCTGCGGGCTGTTGTTATCAGCTCCGGCGGGATCGTGACAGACTCTCTGGCACAGGGGCTTTTGGAAATGGCTAACGGTCATTTTTTCAGGGGAATCAAAGCTATGCTGCGGGGCCGGAACTGAGGTGGATTTTGCCGGGGATGAATTCTCAAATAGCCGTTGTGCGGAAATAAAGAGAGCAGAGCCTTCATTTGGCCCTGCTCTCTATGTAATATGTACAGCTTTCTTGATCTTATTTTGCCAGTTCGAACTGTCCTACAAGTTCGTCCAGCATGGTAGCCTGTGCGGAAAGCTCCTGGCTGGTTGCCGATGCTTCCTGAGCGGTTGCAGCGTTGCTCTCTACTACGCCTGAAATCTGATTAATATCCATTTCAGCCTGCCGCATTTCTTCAGCCTGCTTTTCCATAATATTCTTTAAGTTCAGTGAGAAATCTGCAATCTGCTTGATTCCGTCCACTACGGTTCCGATAGATGCCGCCGCATGATTTGCCACATTGTTTCCTGTGGAAACCTCCCGGATGGAAGCCTCAATCAGTTCTCTGGTATCTATGGCCGCCTTTGCGCTCTGGTCTGCCAGATCTCTGATCTGGTCTGCCACCACTGCAAAGCCCCGCCCCGATTCACCGGCCCGGGCAGCCTCTATGGAGGCGTTCAGGGACAGAAGATTGGTCTGAGATGCAATGGACTCAATCTCGGAAATAATATCTCCGATCTTAGTGGAGGTTTCGCTGATCCGCTTCATAGCCTCCATCATGGTATTCATTTCCTGACGGCTTGAATCTGCCTGGTCTGCATACTTATGTGACAGGTTGTAGGATTCATCCGCACTCTGTGCACTTCTTTCCATTGTTTCGGTAATATCGGAAATAGCTGAATGGAGCTCTGACACGGCGCCTGCCTGGTCTGTAGCGCCTTCTGCCAGAGACTGTGCGGCAGTTGCCAGTTCATCGGAACCGGCGGATACCTGTTTGGAGGCTTCGCCGATAGACAGCAGTGTCTCCGACATCTGATCCCTTAATCCGCGCATGGATTCATATAATTTCTGAAAATCTCCGGTGTAGCGTTCGGCGGCCTTTGATTTGACAGTATAATTGCCGGAAGCCATCTCGCCCAGCACTTCGCCGATGTCAAATATAATGGTTTCCAGGTTACTGGCCATTTCCCTTGCATCTTCTTCCATAGTCTCTATCTCATCACCGGTATCAGCCATAGGAAACGGTGAATGAAGATCTCCGGCTGCAAAGGTTTTGAGACGTGCGCCCAAATCCTGAAGAGGAGTGGCAATTTTTCTCGCCATGCTCTTGCCAATATTGGTGGAGGCTACCATTGCCCCTGCGATAATGGCAATGATGGCTAATACAAGAATCCAACTTATAACACTGAGAGTTGTGGACAGGCTGTTTCCCTGTTCGACCTTTACATCCAGGAGAGATTCCAGCTTCTCATAGATGCTGGTAAACTTGGCCATCAGCGAGGTGATGGCTATTTCCTGCGCCTGTACACAGCGCTCTCTGTCCGTCACAGCGCCTATTTCAACAACCTCGTCAGCCATTTCCCAGAAGTCCGGCAGTTCGGCTTTGATCGCATTATATGTAGTCCTGCCTTCTTTTGAGACAACGGTTTTTTCTACTTCGGCAAAAGCCTCATTAAATGCTGCCTTACATTCCTCATACGTCTGCACTGTCTTCTGGATTACAGCCTCGTCATCAAATCCGATGGCGGCCCGAAGCGATGACCTGGCTTCAGAAAATTGATACATGGCCGTTCCGATATCGCCCTGCGCAAAGCCGTAGACCTCCAGTGCGGAAGAGTATCGGTTGGAGATGACGACAAGGGCAATCACGCCCAAAAGAGCCGCCGCTGCCATGATGATCGATACTTTCAAGATCGAGCCTGTCAGTTTCTTTTCAATGCTTTCTTTTTCCTTCATGTTCATACCTCAATTCTCCCATCTGCTGCGTAATAACTGTTTCCTATTTTATAGACTACCAAAATAGGAATTTCCATATAATTCTATTGAAGGGTTATAGAAGGATTATACTACTTTGTGAGAAAATATCAAGTGCTTTTAAGAAATTAAAAGCAAATTCGACGCATTAGTACAGCACTGATTAAAAAAACTGAAGACACAAAAAAATGACGGATTTATTCTGAAAGATAATAAAATTTTGGTTAAGTGCAATTCAAAATATTGTAATACTATAATAAAAAATACGGACCTAAGACATCTCTTAAGCCCGTATTAAAAGGGGAGGATTAAGTATTATCCTTATCTTTGGTTGAAAATCAAAGGAGGGGGTTCCTTGACAGTAAACAGTATATCCGCAAAAGGAAGATATATACAAAAGCAGATACAAAAATTTTTTATTGTCTTTATCCTGAATCTGGTATATACTTAGAACCATGATATTTCTGGTATTTAAATAAGGAAAAGGTGGTACATTTCTATGGCATTGTTGGATGAATGGAAAAAACTGGCTTATGACGAGTCCGTGGGACAAGCCCAGCTTCAGAAAATGTGGGGCGCTTACTTCCAGACTGAGAAGGAGATTTATGCGCAGCTGCTTAAGAACCCGGACGAGGTGGTAAAGGGGACGGTAAGGGAGCTGGCTGACAGGTATAATGTGCCGGTGCTGACTATGACGGGATTTCTGGACGGCATAAACGACAGCCTTCTGGAGAAAAATCCTATAGAGGAGATGGAGGAGGACACGGAGGTCAACCTGGGCTTCGACAAGGCGCTGCTGTATAAGAATATGGTGGCAGCGGAGGCAGACTGGCTGTATAATCTGGAGGAGTGGAATGACATTTTTGACGAAGAGACGCGGAAGGCGCTCTACAAGGAGCAGAAATCTTCCACAACCATTGTGAAGGGAGCAAAAATATATCCAAATGATCCCTGTCCCTGCGGAAGCGGCAAAAAATATAAAAAGTGCTGCGGCAGGAAATAGAAGGAATCGATGACAAGGACTCTTTTGGCAAAAAGGAGTCCTGTTTTGTTTTGAAATACGGGAAAAGGAGGTTATAGGGGTGAGAAGAATCTTAAAAGAAATGAAGTGGGATGCACTTTCCACGGGAGTTCTGTATATTGTTCTGGGGGTGATGTCGCTGGCGCTGCCGGAGACCATGGAAAAATTTTTAGGCTACATGATCGGCGTGGTGCTGATCGTAGGGGGCGCGGTATCCATGATCAGCTATCTGCTCAGAGACGCGCACCAGAATTACTACCACAATGATTTTCTGCACGGCCTGATCGGAATCGCGGCGGGTATCCTTGTGCTGGTAAAGATGGACATTATCATCGGCCTGATATCCTTTTTGCTGGGAACGCTGGTTCTGGTAAGCGGATGCAGCAAGCTTCAGGACGTCATCGACATGAAGCGGCTGGAGTGCGGGAACTGGATCATAATGCTGATAATTGCAGCAGTGAATGTGGGATTTGGCATTCTGCTCATCTGCAACCCTTTTTCGTGGACGACTCTGCTGTTCAGACTGCTTGGAATCGGGCTGCTCCTCAGCGGCGTGATAGACTGTGTTTCCACGTTTTACTTTGCAGGCAGGATCAGAAAGTATTTGGACAGTCTTACGGCCGTTGACAGTACTTATGTGGAAGTGACGGAGGAAGAAACGGCGAAGAGCAGGCCGACGGAGAAGAACACACCAACGAATACAGGCACGCCGACGGAGAAGGAAGCAAAGGCAGAGCAGAGAACTCCGGCGGAGCAGGAGACTCAGACAGAGACGGGTATGCAGCAGGAGACTAAGACAGAGGCGGGCGTGCAGCAGGCGGCCGTGGGACAGCAGGAGGCACCTTAGAAGTATCGGAACAGACGACTCTTTGACATTCCGTGGAAAAGGTTTTATAATTGGTGCTAAGTGCGGATAAAACCGTAATAAACATGAGAGAGGTAATATATCATGAAAAAATTGGAAGAATATGTAGTAAGTATACCGGATTTTCCTGAAGAAGGTATTATCTTCCGGGATGTGACCAGCGTACTGCAGGATGCAGAGGGACTTCGGCTGGCAATTGACACCATGCAGGAGAAGATTCAGGATATAGATTATGATGTTGTGGCGGGGCCGGAATCCAGAGGATTTATATTCGGTACGCCCATTGCCTATAATAACAGAAAGCCCTTTGTGCCGATCCGTAAGGCAGGGA
>JAIDME010000306.1 GCA_029050705.1 Acetatifactor sp. | reverse complement strand
CCTTCTTGGCATGCTCCTGTCCTACCACATATTCATCGAGGCTGGCCTTAATCTTATGAGGCGCAGGAATATCCCGGATGTTCAAGACCGGCGTCTCCCCTTCCTTTTTCTTCTTTTTCTTCAGCTTCTGTTTGTTGGGAATCCCGCCATCTCCCCGAAGATCTGCCAGATTCACGAAACTGATGTTGGGAAATCCTCCCTGCCTGGTAAGTTCATCCAGCTCCTGCTGAAACTGGGAATTATTCAGCATTCCCTGATAATCAAACTGGCTCACCGCATCCATTGTCTTGTTCATGCAGTCTGCGCAGACACAGATATTGTTGGGCAGCTTGAACATTTTGCCCGCCTTGCTCTCGGGCCTGCGGCAGATAAAGCATACGTCTTCATACTCGCTGTTGTCGCTCTTTCCCGCATTCTGTGTCTTGGAGGCATCGGAATGTCTCTGGGATGAATCTTCTGCTTTTTCGCTGTCCGTCCCTTCGTTTACCCCTGTCTCTTTATTCTCATCCTCTTCTCTGTACATATCAGACATATTTCCTCATTTCCGCAATGCCGGGCGTATCTTCACGTCCCACATCACTAACCCTGTTGGCCTTCTCTAGCATAACACAGACTTCCGCCGCAGTCAAATGCAGGAGACAAACTCAAGCCGGGTGAGCGTTCCTGTGTGGACGTGCACCCGGCTAAGTATGGCTGGATATATTTTTAATTTGCTCTGGGCCTGTGTCCCAATTTGACCTCCAGGTCGTACTCTTCATATACGCCGTCTACTGCACGCTTCACCGTGACGGTAACCGTCTCTCCGGCTTTAAAGTACTGTATGGTCTCCTGCAGTCCCGTGGAATTACTGATTCTCTGTCCGTCAAACTTGACAATAATATCTCCTACTCTGATTCCCGCCGCCTCTGCCGCGCTTCCCTCTGCCACTTCCTTTACATAGACTCCCCTGGGGAATCCGAACATGCTGGAAATATCATCCGTAACGGTCTGCATGGTGACTCCCATGTAACCCATTTCGCTTTCGTCCACTTTATTAACCCTGGTGGTGCGCGCCATCAACTCCTCAATGATAGGGGTAGCTGCACTTATGGGGATAGCATAACCCATGCCCTCCACGCTGATCTCGCCGTCGTCAATCCTTGCCACGTTGATACCGATGACTTCACCGCTCATATTCAGCAGCGCTCCGCCGGAATTTCCATGGTTAATAGCCGCATTGGTCTGAATATATCTTCCCGTGGAGCCGTCCTCCGAAGTCATCTCCCTGTCCAGAGCGCTGATAATACCGTTGGTGACGGACTGCCCGTATCCCAGGGCATTACCGATTGCCACCACAGGCATCCCAAGCTTGAGACTGTCGCTGTCTCCCAGCCTGGCGACGGAAATACTGCTCAGGGTTTCTTCGGACAACTCAGAAACAGGAACCGCAATTACCGCAATATCCATATCCACATCCGTTCCCTTTACGACCGCGTTGGCTGTGCTGTTGTCAATAAAGGTAATTTCCAGGCTCTTTGTATCCTCCACCACATGATTGTTAGTCGCGATCAACAACTCCTCATCAGTCTCGCCTACAATAATCCCCGAACCGCTGGACACGCCGGAGTCGCTGTACATCTGTCCCCAGAAGTTCATGCTCGTGCTTTCATACTCATTCACAATAGACACCATGGCCGGCATCACCTGTTCCACCATTCCCGAGACATCATCCACCACATAGGTAACATAATTGGCAGCTCCGGCTTCCCGTTCCTCCGGCAACGTCAGCGACGGGGCCTTCACTGTATTATCAGGCAGCTCCGTAATAACAGCACTGCCGCTGTCTGCCTGGGAAAACTGGCCTGTTCCCAGACTCACGGCATAGAATCCCAGGCCTGCGAACAATCCGAAGCACAGCCCCAGGCTGACGCTCAGCACAACCTTACGAACAATGCCGTTCCCGGGCTTTGCGGCTCTTGCCTCCACCCTGGCAGCCTTTTCTGCCTTCTTCGCTTCCTTTTTTGCGGCCTTATCTGCTTTCCTTGCAGCTTTATCCGCCTTTTTGTCATAGGGTACCGCGTGCTGCTTCAGTTCCTCCTCCGAATATGTCGTGTGGTCAAAATAAGTCTCATTCTCGTACATAACCATTGCTCCTTTTTTCTTGAAACCCTGTTTTGTTTCCTGAATCTTTATGTACTCAGTATAGCCTACATTTGTGACAAAATTGTGATTGAATTATGAAACCTTCGTGAAAATCTTTTCCGGGCGAAACTTAGATTTTCTTAGCGGGTGCAGGCCGCTTAGAAAATCTTTTCGCCCTTTTATTCGACCGTCACAGACTTCGCCAGGTTCCTCGGCTTATCAACATCACAGCCCCTGCCCACCGCCACATAATACGCAAAAAGCTGCAGCGGAATAATGGCCAGAGAGTTGGCAAAACAGGGATTGGTCTCCGGAATGTACACCACATAGTCCGAAGCCTTCTCAATGGCCTTGTTGCTTTCATTTGTCACGGCCATGACAAATGCGCCCCTGGCCTTTACCTCCACAATATTACTGATAGTCTTCTGAAACAGCGCAGGCTGTGTTGAAACTGCAACCACAAGTGTTCCGTCCTCAATCAGTGAGATGGTTCCGTGTTTCAGTTCTCCTGCCGCATAGGCTTCGGAGTGGATGTAGGATATTTCTTTCAGCTTCAGGGAGCCCTCCAGGGAAATTGCATAGTCGATTCCCCTTCCGATAAAGAAAATGTCCCTTGCCCCCAGGTATCTGTTGGCAAAATGCTGAATTTTCTGCTTCTGCCCCAACAGCAGCTCTATCTGGTCCGGCAGACGTCCCAGATCTGTCAGCAGCTGCCGGAACCGGCTCTCATCAATCGTACCCCGCACCTTTGCCAGCTTCATGGCCAGCATATAGAGCGCCGTAAGCTGGGCACTGTATGCCTTGGTGGTGGCTACGGCTATCTCCGGTCCCGCCCAGGTATACAGGCAGGCATCCGCCTCCCTGGCAATAGAGCTTCCCACCACGTTGACAATACCAAGAACCTTGAAGCCTTTTGCCTTTGCCTCACGAAGCGCCGCCAGTGTGTCCGCGGTCTCGCCTGACTGACTGATGACGATGACCATACTCCCTTCCTCAAGAATGGGCTCCCGATAGCGGAATTCACTGGCCACATCCACCTCCACCGGAATTCTGGCAAGCCCCTCCAGCACATACTTCCCGGTAACACCGGCGTGATAAGCGGAGCCGCATGCCACGATATGAATCTTTTTCACTCTGCGCAGCTCCTCATCACTCATCTTCAGTTCTTCAATCACAATTTCATTGTCCCGGATTCTGGGCGAAATAGTGTCCGTGATGGTTTTGGGCTGCTCGTACATCTCCTTCAGCATAAAGTGTTCATACCCTGCCTTCTCCGCCGCATCCGCATCCCAGTCAATAGTCACGGGCTCCTTGATCACTTCCTCGTCATCTGCGGAGAAAAACTGAAGGCCGTTCCTGTCGAGTACCACCACCTCCTGATTATCCATATAGTATACATTTCTGGTATACTTTAAAATCGCAGGCACATCGGAGGCGATAAAGCATCCGTCCTCATTTTTTCCCACAATCAGCGGACTGTCTTTTCTCGCCGCATAAATTTCATCGGGATAGTCCGCAAACATAATGCCCAGAGCATAAGAACCTTCTACCCGGCGCAGCACCTTAGTGACCGCCTCCAGCGGATTTCCCTTATAATAATAATCCATCAGATGAGCAAGCACCTCCGTGTCCGTCTCGGAGGCAAACTGATATCCCTTTTCTTTCAGCATCTTTTTCAGCGGAATATAGTTTTCAATAATACCGTTATGTACCACCGCGATAGTTCCCCCCGCGTTGGTGTGAGGATGGGCGTTTTTATCGCTGGGGGCACCGTGGGTCGCCCATCTGGTATGGCCGATTCCCGCCTGGCCCGGCATGGTTTCTCCGCCCCTGGTGAGATTTTCCAGAACCTTCAGACGTCCGATTGCCTTTCGCGTAATAATTTTTGTTCCGTCATACACCGCAATTCCCGCAGAGTCATATCCTCTGTACTCCAGTTTTGACAGACCATCCAAAATAATGGGTGCCGCCTGCTTGCTTCCGATATAGCCTACAATTCCGCACATATATTTTCCTCCTGTTTCCAATAGTCTTTGCCGGAAGTAAGAGCAAGGATCCACTTCTCAGGCAGTTTCTTATAATTTTTCCCCAGCAGATATCCCGCATATTTAAAAGCGCACTGAATGCAGAAGCCGGGAAACCGATACAACTTCCTCTTCTTTTTCATATACCGGAAGGTGGCTTTCACCAGCCGTTTTCCCTCCGCCTCCGCAGGCACTCCCCGAAAGACCTCAGGATGCTCCGCCTGGGAAACTCCCAGATCAAAGTTACGCCGGAGCTGCTGCATGTTGGTGTAATTGTGAGAATGCACCACACGGGCCTGCGCCTCATAGGCAACCCCGTATCCCGCCCTGATAACTCCTGCAGCATAAATCATATCTTCATTAAATATAGTATGGCGGACAAAGCCGCCGGATTCCTCATAAATGTCCCGTCGGTACGCAGCGCAGACATTGGAACAGAAAAACGTCTTGATCCCCATGGTTTCCAGGTCATCCGCTGACTTAATCCGGGATGCCTCCGGGTAATTAAAATATCTGGAGACCTTCTCCGCCTCGCTGCTGTCTGCTCCCGGCAGCTGACGCCCATATGCCACTGCCACCCGAACCCCCGGCGCATCCGCCATCTG
>JAIDME010000305.1 GCA_029050705.1 Acetatifactor sp. | reverse complement strand
CCAGATGTCCGTACATATAAAAACCCTTGAATCGAAAATCAACCGTCTCCGTATACTCTCCTCCATGAAGATGATGCCTGTTCATTTGGCAGCCGCCGGAATCGTTAAGCCGTCTGTACCCTCCCACTGTGATGTCTGCCTGTTCTTCCTCCGCTTTCTCTGCCAGCATGCGAATTGCACCGGCTCCGTCCAGACAGTCGTCGGAGTCAATAAAAAAAATATACTTGCCATGGGCCGCAGCCATGCCTGTATTGCGTGACATCCCCAGCCCCATATTCCTCTGGTGTATCACACTGACATTGTCATGAGCGGCGGCATAACCATCGCAGATTGCAGGACAGTTATCCGGAGAGCAGTCATCGATCAGCAGGATTTCCAACGCCGGATAATCCTGCTGTAAGATACTCTGTATACAGTCATCCAGGTATTTTTCCGTCTTATAAACCGGGACAACAATACTGATTAACGCTTCCTTCTTTTCTGCCATCACTACTCTCCAATCCTTTGTATACTGATCATTATACCCTAATTTTTCCAAAAAGTCAGCAGATTCGCCAGAAAATAGTATCCCGAACAGCCGTTTTGTGATACTATGAAATCAATATAACATTTAAAAAGGGAGGATAAAAAGCTATGCAGCTATCAAATACCATACAGGCACCCGCACCGGAAACCATACTTATATTTGAAAAACCGGAAAGCTATTTCTTTCCTCATTACAGCGGCAATGTGTTCTCCCCTTTCGGCGTTCCGCAGCCCAGTCTCCGCTATCTGGTTTACAAAGTCATGTATCTGCTCCGTCTCCCCTGCTGCAGCCTGTTCTGGGGCCGCTGGAAAACTGCCGCCAAAACGGCAAAACGAGTGATCATTTTCGACTATGGCTATCAACTCGGTATGGAACGCTATATTCACCGTATAAATCCCGGCTGTCAGGTTTTTCTTTTCTTTTGGAACAGAGTCAGCCGATATAATAAAGGGCATTTACGTTTTTCCAATGCTGACGCTATTTTTTCGACCGATCCTGAAGACTGTAAAAAATTCGGCCTGAAATACAACCACATTTTCTATCCCAGAGAATTTTATGCACCATATGCCCTCCCCGGTGAGCGCGATAAACTTTTCTTCCTGGGTGCTGACAAGGGCAGGGCAGCCTGCATTTCCTCTTTGAAAAAGATTTTTGAAAAAAGCGGACTTTACTGTGACATCCGCATCCTCTCTCATACCTCTGACACCGATTATCGGGAGCGCTTTCAGGATATTCTGACGGATAAAAGGCTTTCCTACAATGAATATCTGGAGCAAATTGCAGATTGCAATATCCTTCTGGACGTTAATCAGGAAGGCCAGAGCGCGCTGACCATGCGGGTGATGGAAGCCGTCTATCTCTCTAAAAAACTGATCACGAACAACTTCCGTATCCAGGATTATGACTTTTATGATTCGAATAATATCATGGTGCTGCCCAAAGAAGGAATGCCCACTGCGGAAGAAATACAGGATTTTTTAAAGAAACCCTTCCGCCCGTATCCGGATTCCGTATTGGAGAACTACAGTTTCGAACACTGGGTGGCGCAATTCAAAAACAGTGACGCATATATTAGCCAGGCGGCCGATTAACTTCCATGATGGCTTCCTACAGCATACAGAGCAAAGTCAGCGCCTTCATGGGAAACCCCAGATAGGGATTGGAAAGAGCCACCCTTCGATTCTCCCGGATTTCCCTGTGAAGCTGTCTGCGAAGCGATTTCGCCTGTTCGTCTTTTCTGAGTTATCTCAGATTGACATAGCACCAGAGCAAGGTCTTGCAATACTTATATTGAGCAGCAGGAATCAGCTCCGGTGCCTTTTCTGTGACAAAATCCAGATTATCCCTGCTGTTATAAACACAGTCAACCATCTTCACCGAAAAAGCGGAGGTGGTAATACTGTTGGCTCTCTTCCGGTAGAAATAAGTATCCCGATCCAGAAACACGATTCGTTCCATCTGGGCATAGAGCCTCAGTACGGCCGGTTCATCTTCGTTAATGCGCCCTTCCGGGAATCGAATACTTTGAAATGCTTCGCGTCGGTAAAGCCTGTTGCAGGCAGAGGATTCCCGCATAAGAAGCCGCTTCATGGCATCGTGTGCAGTCTCACAACGGTCAGGGACATGCTCCCTCGGCCGGTAATCCAACGTTCCATCTTCATTTTGCAAAACTGTCACACAGGCCCCTGCACAGCAATCCGCCTCATAGGCCTTCATATTTTCCAAGAGGCATTGCAGAGTATCTGCCGCAAGCCAGTCATCGCTGTCCGCAAAAAACAGATATTCTCCTGTCGCTGTCTCAATACCGGTATTCCTTGCCGCAGCGAGTCCACCATTCCGGCTGCGGTGAATGACTCGAATGCGGGAATCCTTTTCAGCATATCTGTCGCAGATAGCCCCACACCCATCGGGCGAAGCATCGTCCACCAGGATAATCTCCATATCTCTGTAGGTCTGGCTTACCACACTGTCAAGGCATTCCGCCAGATACGCCTCTACCTTATAGACAGGAATGATCACACTAATTTTTTCACCCATAGATTTTTTGCCCCCGGTTCCTTCTCCATATATCCACCCATACACCTGCCATCTCATGCACATCCCCGGTGCATCCGTCAGTCACGGCGGAAAATGTCACGTGTATATACTTTTTCTTCCACGTCTCCCAGGCACTCGTCATAGCGGTTCGCCACAATCACATCCGAGCGCCTTTTAAATTCGGTCAAGTCATTCACGATAACCGAGCCAAAGAATGTACTGCCGTTTTCCAGCATGGGTTCATAGATGATTACTTTGGCCCCCTTAGCCTTGATTCGCTTCATAATCCCCTGGATAGAGGACTGGCGGAAATTATCGGAATTAAACTTCATCGTAAGTCGGTACACACCGATAATAACTTCTTTTTCCCTGTCAGCGTCATAACTGCTGTTTGCTCCATAGCCTCCTGCCATTTCCAGCACGCGGTCGGCAATGAAATCCTTTCTGGTCCTGTTGCTCTCCACAATAGCAGACATCATGTTCTGTGGCACGTCTCCATAGTTTGCCAGCAGCTGCTTAGTGTCCTTTGGCAGGCAATAGCCGCCATACCCGAAGCTGGGATTATTATAATGTGAACCAATGCGGGGATCAAGGCATACACCATCAATGATGGCCCGCGTATCAAGTCCCTTCATTTCGGCATAGGTATCCAGTTCGTTAAAATAGGAGACGCGAAGAGCAAGATATGTATTGGCAAACAGCTTAACCGCCTCCGCTTCCGTAAACCCCATAAACAAAGTATCAATGTTTTCTTTGACAGCCCCCTCCTGCAAAAGTTCCGCAAAGGTCTTCGCCGCAGCATTCAGTCTCTCTGAACCATCAGTGGAAACGATGATACGGGAAGGATAAAGGTTATCATACAACGCCATGGATTCCCGAAGAAACTCCGGGCTGAACAGGATATTCTCACTGCCTGTTTTCTCTCTGATCCCGGCGGTGTACCCCACCGGAACCGTGGATTTAATCACCATAATGGCATTGGGGTTTGCTCTCATGACAAGCCTGATGACCTCTTCAACAGCCGAAGTGTCAAAATGATTCCTTTTACTGTCATAATTAGTCGGTGCGGCGATGATAACGAACTCCGCGTCCCTGTAGGCTGCCTCACCGTCCAGCGTAGCAGTCAGATCCAGTTCCTTTTCAGCCAAGTACTTTACAATATACTCGTCCATAACCGGACTCTTCCTGCTGTTGATCATTTCCACCTTTTCCGGAAGTACATCCACGGCAGTCACATGATTATACTGTGCCAGAAGCGTGGCGACGGAAAGGCCCACATAACCCGTCCCTGCAACTGCTATTTTCTTATTCATAGTCTTCTCTCACCTTCATTTTTCCAAATAAAATTCCCTGTACCACTCCGCGAATTTTCTCAATCCCTGCCGCAGATCTGTACCAGGTTTAAATCCAAAGTCACGCTCCAGAGCCGATACGTCCGCGTAGGTCACCGCCACATCGCCGGGCTGCATCGGCACCAGCTCCCTATGTGCCTCAAAATCATAATCCTCCGGCAATACCCCCGCGCGGATCAGCTCCTGCTGCAGAATATCCACGAATTCCAACAGGTTTTCCGGATTACTGTTACCAATGTTGTATACGGCATATGGCGGAATCGGCAGACCATCGTCCCCGTTCCTTCGTTCCGGCGCTCCCTGCATAACACGGATTACGCCTTCTATAATATCATCCACATAAGTAAAATCCCGTCTGCAGTTGCCGTAGTTATATATTTGAATGTTTTCGCCTTTGCGCAGTTTGTCCGTAAATCCGAAATAAGCCATATCAGGACGGCCCGCCGGACCGTAAACAGTAAAAAAGCGCAGCCCCGTTGACGGGATATTATAAAGCTTGCTGTAGGCATGAGCCAGCAGTTCATCCGACTTCTTGGTGGCCGCATAGAGAGATACCGGATTGTCCACCTTATCATCCGTGGAATAGGGCACCTTCCGATTGGAGCCGTAAACACTGGAAGAAGATGCGTACACCAGATGCTCCACACCCTTTGCACCGTTATCATAGGAATGACGGCAGGCCTCAAGGATATTATAAAAGCCGTTCAGATTACTCTCCATATATACATCCGGATTTATAATACTGTAGCGCACACCTGCCTGGGCGGCCAGGTTCACCACAATATCCGGCTCATAAATCTGGAACAGCACCTGAACCACTGCCTTTTCCGCGATAGATGCCTTCACAAACTGAAAAGTACCGGGAACAATCTTCGCAAGCTCCTGTATCTGCGCCAGACGGTATTCTTTGATGGAGACATCATAGTAATCGTTCATATTATCAATGCCGATTACCCGGATATTTTCCACATCCTTCAATAGCCTCATCACCAGATTTGCGCCGATAAACCCGGCAGTCCCGGTCACCAGAACAGTCTTGCCGTTTAACTCAATCTTCTGCATATTTATACACCTGCTGAAATTAATTTATACTGAATAAATGCTAGCATTTAAAACATTTCACTGTCAAGTACATCTTGCTATTTTCCGCAAAGAACGGTACAATAAAATCTGAATACAAATACGGAGGAACATCTTTTATATGATACAAAGCGCCGATTTTATGCTCTGCGAACTGAACGGAATTCCCTATCTCCTGCCCTTCGGTCAGGGTGTTGCCGACATGCGTCGGGGTGTCCGGCTCAATGAAACAGGCTCCTATGTCTGGAAGCTTCTTGCTTCTGAAACCTGTGAAAAAAATATCGTCAACCACTGTGCCGCTCATTTTCGAGCCACCAGCGATGAACTTCCGCAGCTGAAAACCGACATATCTCAATTTTTAAACCAGCTCCGCCTTCTGGGAATCCTGAAAGAGGATTCTGCGACTCCCCAGCCGACAGCTGCAGACCTGTATCTGCGTATTGGCGGGCTCACCATCGCTCTTTCGGGACCAGCAGAATACTTTTCAGCTGATTTCTCTTC
>JAIDME010000304.1 GCA_029050705.1 Acetatifactor sp. | reverse complement strand
GTATCGCTCTACCATGATCTCCGGAACAGCCGTGGGCTTCCCCGTTCTGGTATCCAGAAGGCTCCAGAGTGAATTTGCTCTGGCAATATAATTGCCCTGCTCATCCAGCATGGCAAAATTTCTGTAGCCCAGAAACCCCTTCAGGTCATAGGGCTGGGTGCCCACAGTTATCTTCTCCCCCAGCTTCGGATACCGCTCCACCACAATCTGCCAGGAGCAAAGCACCCACACCAGGTGGGTCTCCTTCAGGTAGCTGATTCCCAGTTCCAGATCCTCGGACTGAAATGTGGAACAGTCTTGAAAGTAATTTATGAGGGCAGCCATGGTAAGTTTTCCCTCGCTGTCAACCTCACTGTATCTGATCCTGCTCTCAAATGTGTACATTATCTCTCCTTTATGTGAACAGCTGAATCACAATGCTTATGACCCAGAAAAGTGCAAACGCCGCCATCCCCGTATTCCCCAGCGCAACGCTGAGCTTCAGTTCTTTCGGGATGGATGTCTGTCCCGGGCTGAAGACAAATTTCCGTTTCGCCGCAAAAACGATAAACAACACCACCCCTGTTACAAGCATACTGAGTATGAACAGAATAAACAGGCCATAGAGCAGAAACCACCCGAATTTATGCTGTATCAGTTCCGTCATTCCCGACGTGGAACCGTTTTCCGCATACACCAGATAGCTCTCCATATCCATCTTTCGCATCAGCACGGTAGGAAGAAATCCGCCTATAAAATTAAAGAGCATGTGCAGGGAGATCGTGATCTTCAGCTTGCCTGTTTTGACATAAAGGTAGGCCAGAAACGTTCCTATTACAGCAGCATAGACAAACTGGTTCAGGTTGCCGTGAAACAGTCCGAACATCAGACCGGAAAGCACCACTGCGACCCCCTGTCCGTAATGTACTGCCCTGTCCACGATCAGCTTTCTGAAAACAAACTCCTCCATAACGGGTGCGCACAGCACCGTGTAGAACAGCACAGCCCAGGGGCTGATCGAATTCACCACTCCCGCAATGGCATTATCCACCGGATTTCCGGTAAACATGCCGATGACGGTGGTCATTATCAGTCCCACAATATTGGCCGCATAGGCAAGCCCTATGCAGATAATTGCCGACAGCACGTATTGTCCCGCCGTCATTTTACGTTTCTCAATGTGCTCTCTCGGCACATCCTTTTTCAGCATTAATCCCAACAGCGGAAATGCGATCAGATACATGGGTATCATGGAAAAAAGCAGATTGATATCCATATTGTATAACCAATCCGGTTTTACCGCCCGCAATATGACCCCCATTACCGCCTGCAGAGAATAGATGAGCACCACTGCCGCCATATACAGCCAGCCAATTCTCGAAAAATGTTTTTTTGCCGTAATCAGTTCCTGCATCCGTATCCTCCGTTCTGCCCAAACTCAGCCCTTAACAGGGTGTTCCCGCACAGGTGGAAATATTTTAGCATATTCCCATTCCCTTTACAATCCCTTTACAAGATTCTAAAACTTAATATTTCTGAACTTCAGAGGCGATATTCCCGCCTGTCTGCCAAAAAAATATATAAAGTTTGACGCGCTGTTAAATCCTGTTTTATACGCTATATTTTCGATGGAATCATCCGTTTTCCGCAGCAGTTCCTTCGCCCTGTCCAGTCGGACGGAAAGCAGATAATCGTAAGGCGAAAAGCCCGTACTCTCCTTAAATTTTTTTGAAAAACAGGAAGCACTCATGTGAACTGCCCCTGCTATTTCGGCCACAGAAACGGCTCTGTCATAATTAACATTCATGAAGTCTTTTGCTCTTTGAATCTGAATCCGGCTGCCGCTCTCCCGGCCGGGCTCGCTGCCCTTGCCGATGGCGCAGAGCAGCGAATAGATTTCTTTTGAGATGTCATATTCATTCTGATCGGACTTCATAAACAAAATAATTTTTTCAATACATTCCGCCGTCTGCCGGTTACTCTTTATTTTCTGTCCCTTCTGCCCTTTCATCTGAGTAAACCAGTCTCTTGAATTATTGCCGTCAAAATGTACCCAGAGAGTGTGTGCGTTTTCAACCGCATAATATTTGTGTGCCCTGTAACAGTCAACCAGCAGCAGTTCGCCCTTTTGTGCGCTCCATTCAATATTGTCCTGAACCATTATCAGACTCCCGTCAAGAACACAGACTGCAAGAACGCTGTTATAGCTCTCCCGCTCAACATAATATTCATTGTTACAGCGAAATTCACCTGCCGCCACAGGATAGTATAATAGCTTTTTAGCCGCCTGAGAGGCGGTATAAAAGTACATGTGAGATCCTCTCTCAAGCCCCTTCTCCAAAAGTTCCATAGCCGCCAAAATCGGATTTCTAAATTTTTTGATATGATTTCAAAACAAATCCGCTGAAAAAGATATTACAATAAACATAGATCAATGTCAAATGAGGAGGACAGAAATGGGAATAAACATGAATCATATTTCTAAAGTCAGTGTCTGGGAAGAAACCATTACCATCCCCACATATGAGGCGGGCAGACCCGATAAAAATCCTCTTTTTCTGGCAAAAAGAGTTTATCAGGGCAGCAGCGGAAAGGTGTATCCTCATTCGGTGACGGATAAGATAAGCGACGTAAAAACCGACAGAGAGTACAGGGCCGTATATCTCGAAAACGATTATTTAAGGATCATGATACTGCCCGAGCTGGGCGGAAGAGTGCAGAGAGCATATGACAAAACCAGAAATTATGATTTTGTCTACTATAATCATGTGATCAAGCCCGCTCTCGTAGGGCTGGCAGGTCCGTGGATCTCGGGCGGTATTGAGTTCAACTGGCCCCAGCACCATCGACCTTCAACCTTTGACGAGGTTAATTATACTTACCGTGAAAACCCGGACGGCAGCGCCACAGTCATTGTCAGTGAAATTGAAAATATGTTCCACACCAGGGGAGAGACGGAATTCACGCTCTACCCTGACAAGGCCTATCTGGAGCTGAAGAACCATCTCTTCAACAGAACGGGCACAAAGCAGACATTCCTGTGGTGGGCAAATCCGGCTGTCGCAGTGAACGAAAATTACCGCAGCATTTTTCCGCCCGACGTGACCGCCGTTATGGACCACGGGAAACGGGATGTCTCCGCCTTCCCCATCGCCACGGGAACCTATTATAAGGTGGATTATTCGGCAGGCGTGGATATTTCCAAATACAAAAACCTTCCCGTACCCACCTCCTATATGGCGGCAAAAAGTGATTATGATTTTGTGGGCGGTTTCGATGACGGCATCGGTGCAGGCATCCTGCACGTGGCAGACCACCACATTTCTCCCGGCAAGAAACAGTGGACCTGGGGCTGCGGTGATTTCGGGAAGGCCTGGGACAGGAATCTCACCGATGAGGATGGTCCTTATATCGAGCTTATGACCGGCTGCTTTACGGACAACCAGCCCGATTTCAGCTATATTGCCCCCATGGAGAGCAAAGACTTCATCCAGTACTTTATGCCCTATCATGACTTGGGAACCGTTCACAATGCCACCAAAGATCTTGCGCTTAACTTAAGCGTTGACAGTAAAATAACCGTCAGACTCTACTGCTCCGGCACCCTGGGAAGCTGTGAAGTCAGGATAAATGATATCTATTCCCGACAGCTGGACCTGCTCTGCTCCAATACCTGCGAGGTCAGTATTGATAACAGCGGCTACAGGTTCGAAGACATTGTTGTTCGGGTGGTTAAGGACGGCAGAACGATACTGTTTTTTGACGGCAATGTAAAAAAGCAGGAGATACCCGAAGCTGCAGAGGCCGCACCGTTGCCGGAGAACTGTAAGACAACCGAGGATTTATATTTATACGGGCTTCACATTGAACAATACCGTCACGCTACGCGCAGAGCGGAGGATTATTATCTGGAAGGCCTGCGAAGGGATAACACTGACATCCGGCTCAACAATGCCTACGGTATGCTGCTTTTTAAAAAGGGCTGCATTCTGGAAAGCGAGCAGTATTTTCGGGCGGCGCTGGCAAAACAGACCCGGTCAAACCCTAACCCCGCCACCGGCGAAGTATATTATAATCTTGGCCTGTGTCTGTTTTATCAGGGAAGGTACAATGAGTCCTTTGACGCCTTTTACAAGGCAGTCTGGAATGCCGATACGAAAGGCAGTTCCTGTTTCTATTTATCCCTGATCTGCTCCCGGCGGGGGGACTACGAAAACGCCCTTGATCTTGTAGATCAGGCTTTGATTTACAACAGCCGCAACTTCAGCGCTCTGAATCTCAGGACAATGCTTTTAAAAGTCATGGATATGGATTACACGGAAAACGCGGAACACACTCTTCGTCTTGACAATCTGGACATCTGCGCCATGTATCTGCTTGGGCAGGATATTTCAGGACACATCATCAACCCCAACATGGCGATCGATCTGTCTCTGGAATTTGCCATGGCCGGTTTTTATGATGATGCAGACGCGCTGCTGAGCATGGTGAAGGATGAACATCCTATGATTGATTATTACAGAGCTTACTATTCCTGTCAGGCTGGCCGGGAATACGTTTATCATCTGGATAAGGCCTTTCTTGACAGTCCTTATTGCTGCTTTCCGAACAGGCTTGAAGATATTGCCGTACTTGAATTTGCCATAAGAAACAATCCGAAGGACTTTAAAGCGCCTTATTACCTGGGTAATCTTTATTATGACAGAGAACGGTACGGGGACGCGGCGGAGTGCTTTGAAAAATCAATAGAAACGGGCTGCGATTTTGCAACTCCTTTCCGCAATCTCTCCCTGCTCTGCTACAATGTAAAGGGCGATCCGGGCAGGGCCCTTGAGCTGCTCTCCAAAGCCTATTCCATTGACGAGTCAGACGCAAGAGTTTTATATGAGCTGGACCTGCTGAAAAAAAGAATGGGTATATCACCCGTTGAAAGACTTGACTTTTTAGAAAAGCATCCTGATATGGTTACGCAGCGCGACGACCTGTATCTCGAGTACATCACACTGTTAAATCTGACAGGGAAGTATGACCTGGCGTTACAGCTTATCATGTCCCATAAATTTCACCCCTGGGAGGGCGGTGAGGGAAAGGTGCCTGAACAGTATCTGTTTTCAAATATTGCCCTGGGTATCAGGAAAGATGACCTGAATTATCTTCTTTCAACCTTTACCTACCCCCACAATCTCGGGGAGGGCAAGCTGTACGGCGCACAGGAAAACAGACAGAATTATTATCTGGGCTGCGCCTATGAAAAACAGGGTAAGTCAGACCTGGCAAGAGAGTGCTTCCGCAAGGCATCCGAGGGCATCTCCGAGCCCGCCTCGGCAATGTACTACAACGACCAGCCCCCTGAGACAATTTTCTATCAGGGAATGGCACATTTAAGGCTTGATAACAGGGACGGAGCCGAAAATCGTTTTCACAGGCTGATCGATTATGCGGATGCGCATATTGAGGATGATGTGATGATAGATTATTTTGCGGTTTCTCTGCCGGATCTGCTCGTATTCGAGGAGGACATAAACAGAAAGAACAGGCTCCACTGCCTGTTTATGAAAGCCCTTGGACTGTATGGACTGGGCCGAAAGGAAGAGAGCAGATCGCTGTTTCAACAGGCATTACAGGAAAACTGCAACACCTTCCAGATTGCAACACACTATCAATTATTATTTGAGGAGGGCTGAACATGAGACACAATGTTCCTTTAAACAAGTGGATTTTTTCCATTGATGAGCTTAACTATACGGCAGCGGTCACAACGCCCCATACCTGGAATGTTGACGACGATGTGATGCAGCACAGGGGAACCGCGGGATATGAGACCATCGTATTCGTGGATGAAAGCTTAAAGGATGAAAAAGCATTTATTTCATTCAACGCAGTTTACCACAGCGCAAAGGTTTTCATCAACGACATATTTGCCGGTGAGCACAGCCGTTCCGGCTTTACCCCTTTTCGCTTTGACGTGACGGACAAAATCATTTTCGGCGGAGATAACAGGATCAAGGTGATTGCGGATAACACCCACATCCATGAAATGCTGCCAAATATTTATGACTTTTACTGTGCGGACGACTGCGGTATCATCCGAAA
>JAIDME010000303.1 GCA_029050705.1 Acetatifactor sp. | reverse complement strand
TCGTCGGCAGCGTCAGAGGTGTATAAGATACAGTTATATGGATGAATACACCTGCGGATGTACTGCCCCAATCTACAGAGTATTTTCGGATTTACTTTTGTGGCGCGGTTTTTTCCATTATGTATAATATTTTTGTCGGCATCCTGCAGGCAGTGGGTGACAGCAGACACCCGTTGGTTTACCTGATCATTTCTTCTATCACCAACGTGGTTCTGGATTTGCTGTTCGTAGGAGGCTTTCGCATGGGGGTAGGAGCCGCCGCGCTTGCTACCATAATCTCCCAGGCCCTCAGTGCTTCCCTTTGTCTGCTAAAGCTTTTGCGGGCACCGGAGGAATACAGACTGGTGCCGGGGAAGGTTTGCTTTCACAAGGAGAGCCTGAAAAATATTGTGCGCTTCGGGCTGCCATCGGGAATCCAGAATTCAGTCATAGCCATGGCAAACCTTGTTGTTCAGTCCAGCATTAATTCTTTCGGAGATGCCGCCATGGCCGGCTGCGGTTCCTATTTTAAGATAGAGGGCTTTGCTTTTTTGCCGGTGACCTGTTTTGCACAGGGGCTTTCAACTTTTGTGGGGCAGAATCTGGGGGCAAAAAAATATGACAGGGTCAAAAAGGGAGTTCGGTTCGGCATCCTTTGTTCCGTCTCACTGGCGGAGATTATCGGTATTGTTGTGTGGCTCTTTGCTCCCGTATTTATCGGTTTGTTCAGCGATACGCCGAAGGTGATTAACTTCGGTGTACGGCAGGCAAAGGTTGAGGCGCTGTTTTACTGTATGCTGGCGCTGGCACACTGCATTGCCGGAGTTATGCGGGGCGCCGGAAAGGCGCGGGTGCCCATGGTTATCATGCTGAGTTTTTGGTGCGTACTGCGGGTATCCTATATCACAGTGGCACTGCATTTCATGCCTCAGATAGAAATAGTATTCAGCGCATATCCGCTGACATGGTGCACCAGCTGTATTGTTTTCCTGCTTTATTTCTTTAAGGCAGACTGGCTGCATAACTTTGAGCGGCTTGAAAAGGCATAGTCAATTACAAAATAATATAAAAGAACGGAGATGCAAAATGAAAGAGATTAATCAGCAGTCGTTAAGCGGCGAGAGAGCATTGTTTGGAACCCATGATGCCCGTATCAGCTATTGCACCTTTGCGGACGGAGAATCTCCCTTAAAGGAGAGCAGTAATCTGGAGATAGACAACTGCCTGTTCAAGTGGAAATATCCGCTCTGGTATACGAAAAATGTGAAAATGACAAATTCAACCCTGTTTGACATGGCCAGGGCCGGCATCTGGTATGTGGATAACATTTCCGTGTCCGACACGGTGATTGAGGCACCGAAGAATTTCAGGCGTGTCAGAGGGCTTCGGCTGAAAAATGTGGATTTTCCCAATGCGGCGGAGACACTGTGGAACTGTCAGGATATTGAGATGGATCATGTGACCGCAAAAGGAGATTATTTTGCCATGAACTGCAAAAATGTGAAGGCGCAAAATTTTACTCTTGTGGGTAACTACAGCTTTGATGGCGGGGAAAATATTGAAATCCGCAATTCCCGTATGCTCTCCAAGGATGCCTTCTGGAATGCGGAGAACGTGACTGTTTATGACTCCTTTATTTCAGGGGAGTACCTGGGCTGGAATTCAGGAAACATTACACTGATCAACTGTACCATTGAGAGTCTTCAGGGAATGTGTTATATTGACAATCTGGTGATGAAGAACTGTCGTCTGATCAACACTAATCTTGCCTTTGAGTATTCTCAGGCGGATGTGGAGATAATCGGACAGGTGGAAAGCGTATTTAACCCCAGGGGCGGCATTATTCGGGCGGACAAAATCGGGGAACTGATCATGGACGGCCGCAGGGTGAAAATCGATCAGACAAAGATTGAGGCCGGCGAGATTGAGAAAACCTCCGACAGGGCAGAGTGGGAACGATAGGGCATCAGAAAGGCATGGTATGATATGTACGATTTTGACAAAATGACAGAGCGGCGGAATACGGGTTCTTTAAAGTGGGACGTGCCGGAGAGAGAACTGCCTATGTGGGTGGCGGATATGGATTTTGAGACGGCACCGGAAATTCTTGAGGCCATTCAGGAGCGGGCAGCCCACGGCATTTTCGGTTATAATGTGGTGACGGAGGACTGGTATGCGGCGTACACAAGCTGGTGGAGCCGCAGGCATCATTTTACCTTTGAGAAGGACTGGCTGATTTTTTCCACCGGAGTGCTTCCCATTATTTCAAGCACGGTGCGGAAGCTGACTACAGCCGGAGAAAATGTGCTGGTGCAGACTCCGGTGTACAATATGTTTTTTAATTCTATACGAAACAACGGGAGAAATATACTGGAAAGTTCGCTGGTGTATGATGGCCGTGAATATTCCATAGATTTTGAAGACCTGGAGGAGAAGCTGTCCAATCCCCAGACAACCCTGATGATTCTATGTAACCCCCACAACCCTGTGGGGAAGATATGGGACAGGGACACGCTGGCAAAAATTGGTGAGCTTTGTTCCAAACATCATGTGCTGGTGCTTTCCGATGAGATTCATTGTGATATGACAGACCCGGGCTATGAGTATGTGCCTTTTGCATCTGTGTCCGAAATCTGCCGTGACAACAGCGTGACCTGTATTGCACCGACTAAGACCTTCAGTATTCCGGGTATTCAGACGGCAGCGGCGGTGGTGCCGAACCCTGTGCTGCGGCACAAGGTAAACCGTGCTCTGAACACGGACGAGGTGGCGGAGCCAAACAGTTTTGCAGTCTGTGCCGCAGTTGCTGCATTTGACAGGGGAGAACCCTGGCTGGAGGAACTGCGCCGGTATCTTGCGGACAATAAGCAGCTGGTGAGAGACTTTGTGAATGAGCATCTGCCGGAAATCAAGGTGGTGCCTTCCCATGCAACTTATCTGCTCTGGCTGGACTGCAGCGGTGTGACAGAGAATGCTGCGGAGCTGGTTCATTATATTCGGAAGCACAGCGGACTTTATCTCACGGAAGGAGAGGAGTACGGTGTCTCCGGCAGGAGCTTCATCCGCCTGAATCCCGCATGCCCCAGGGAACGACTCCGGGAGGGATTGAAGCGGCTGAAGCAAAGTGTGGAGAGTTATGGGCTGGGAGCGTAAAACGCTTCCAGCTTTTTATAATATTCATATCGGGACTTTGCCTGACGGGAGGCTTCTGCGAACAATTCCTGAGCCTCCTCAGGACGATATTTTTTCAGAGCGCCGTAGCGCGTTTCGCCATCCAGGAATTCCTGATAGTCGAGGGTGGGTTCCCCACTGTCCAGGATAAAAGGATTTTTGCCCTGCTCTATCAGTGCGGGATGAAAGCGGAAGAGATGAAAATAGCCGGAGTCCACGGCTTTTTTCATTTCATGACTGGAGGAACCCAGGCCTGCCTTAACGCCGTGAGCAATACATGTGGCGTATGCAATGATCAGGGAAGGGCCATCATAAGCGACTGCTTCAGTCAATGCCCTGAGCGTCTGATTAAAGTCTGCGCCAAATGCTATCTGTGCCACATAGACATTGCCGTAGGAAAGAGCAGTGGAGGCCAGATTCTTCTTGCGGGTGGTCTTTCCGCCGCTGATAAATTTTGCGGTGGCGCCGAGAGGGGTGGCTTTGGAGACCTGGCCGCCGGTGTTGGAGTACACTTCCGTGTCCAGAACCAGGAGATTGATATTACGCCCCGTGGAGAGGACATGATCCAGGCCGCTGAAGCCGATGTCGTAGGCCCAGCCATCTCCGCCGATGACCCAGGGAGCGGAAGGAAGGCCGCCTGATCCGGCGCTCCCGGGTATACCGGAGTTCCCGGTCGTTTCGGTTTTAACATTCCCTTTCTGCTGCAGTCGTACCTCCTCCGCCAGCAGCATACCAAGTCCGAACTCCGCTGCATCTTCAAAGAGAGAATTTGACCAGGCAGGTCCATAGCCGTTTTCATCCAGCGTGTATGCGCAGGAGGGAGCAGAGTTTGCCCAGATGGAGCTGCAGCCGGTGGCATTGGCAATATATATTTCCGGGCCGAACAGCTGAGTCAACAGCTTTACATAGGGTGTTTCGCCGCAGCCTGAGCACGCTCCGGAGAACTCCATGAGAGGGCGTCGGAACTGGCTGCCTTTTAAAGTGTGGATGCCGAATTTTTCTGCAGCCTCCTTGCAGGGCAGGAGGGACTTGGCATAGTCGAAGCACTGTTGTGCGAAGGCCCGGGCACCGGAAGATGAAGGGTGCATCTCCAGTGCGGGGCGCATCTCCAGCGCCCTTTTCCCTTGTTTTCCGGGACAGACAGCGGCGCATGATCCGCAGCCTGTACAGTCCACCTGGGAAATGACAATGCAAAATTCACGATTGACTAATCTGGTCATAGGAATACGGGGCATTCCCTTGGGAGCATTGGCGGACTGTGCCTCATCCATTGCAGCGGGGCGGATGACCGCATGAGGGCAGACAAAGGAACAGCGGGTACACTGAATACAGTTTTCAGGAATCCATACCGGTATTTCCGTTGCAACATTTCTGCGCTCGTGAGCGGTGCTGCCGGAAGGGGTGCTGCCGTCAGCGTAGGGCAGAAAGGCCGAGACGGGAAGCTCGTCGCCTCGCTGGTCGGTGACGGGCTGTTGGATATTCCTTACATAGTCAGCAAGGGATTCCCGGGCAGGCAGAGGTGTATTATCCAGAGGATCAGAAGCATGCGGCGAGTCAGAAGTACCCCTGCAGGCGGCCACTGTGAGCCAATGTTCCGGCAGGGGGATTTCCTCAACCTCCGAGAAGCCTCTACGGATGGCCTCCTGATTCATCTGAAGAATGGAGTCGCCTTCCCGTCCGTAGCTTTTGGAGGCAGCGGCATTCATCTGTTCCATTGCCTGTTCCGGGGGAAGCAGTTTTGTCACTGCGAAAAAGGCGGCCTGAAGAATGGTGCTGATCTTATTGTTCAGGCCTACTTCTTTTCCGATTCCCAGAGCGTCAATGACATAAAAGCGGATGTGATGTACGGCAAGACAGCGTTTTACCTCAGCAGGCAGATATGCCTCCAGTTCTTCTCCCCGGAAGGAAATGTTCAGAAGAAAGGTTCCGTTATTCTTCAGCTCCTGCACCATATTGTACTTGTGCAGATAGACCGGATTGTGGCATGCAACGAAATCAGCGCTGTAAATACGGTACGCGCTGTGGATGGAGGATTTACCGAAACGCAGGTGGGAAATGGTGAGCCCTCTGGATTTTTTGGAGTCATACTCAAAATAGCCCTGTGCGAACAGGGATGTGCTGCCGCCGATAATTTTGATGGCATTTTTGGTGGCGCTGATGGTGCCGTCTCCGCCAAGCCCCCAGAATTTGCAGGCAGTGGTATCTGCAGGAGCAGTGTCCGGCAATTCCGGGACAGGCAGGGAGAGGTGGGTAATATCATCTGTAATGCCCACTGTGAAAAACTTTTGTTCCGTATTTTGGTAGATTGCGGCAATCTGTGCCGGAGTGGTGTCCTTTGAACTGAGTCCGTACCGTCCGGAGAAGACCCGAAGAGCGGGAAGGGGCCGGCCATTCTCCCCGGAGCTTATCGCCAGCCGTCCGGCCTGCTCCAGCGCTGATACCACATCCAGATACAGAGGTTCTCCCACAGTTCCGGGTTCTTTGGTGCGGTCCAGTACGGTGATGTGGACTGCTGTGGACGGCAGCGCTGCCAGGAGATGCCTGGGGCTGAAAGGGCGGTAAAGGTGTACACTGATCAGGCCGTACTGCTCCTGATTCGCATAGTCCAGATATTCACGTATGGTTTCACAGATGCTGCCCATGGCAATGATGACATGCTCAGCCCTGGGCGAGCCGTAGTAGTCGAACAGGCCATAGTTTGTACCAAGGCGGGTATTTACTTTCTCCAGTTGCCGTTCAACAATGCCGGGCAGGTCATCATAAAGGGGATTGGACGCTTCTCTGGTCTGAAAAAAGATGTCAGGATTCTGGGCAGAACCGAAAGTTTTTCCATGCCGTGGATGCAGACAGCGTTCACGGAAGATATTAAGAGCTTCCGGACTGTGCATGGTTTTCAGATCTTCGTAGTTCCACACCTGTATCTTCTGCAGTTCGTGCGAGGTACGGAAACCGTCAAAGAAATTCAGGAAGGGAAGCCGTCCCTCCAGGGAGGAAAGATGAGAAACGGGGGAAAGATCCATGACTTCCTGGACACTTCCGCAGGCAAAAATGGCAGCGCCTGTCTGGCGGCAGGCGTAGATGTCGGAATGGTCTCCGAAGATAGAAAGGGCGTGGGTGGCAATGGTACGGGAAGCTACATGAATAACACCCGGCAGATGTTCTCCGGCCAGGCGGTAGATATTGGGAAGCATGAGAAGCAGTCCCTGGGAAGCGGTGAAGGTAACGGCCAGAGCACCGGCCAGCAAAGCTCCGTGCAGTGTTCCGGCCGCACCTGCCTCGGACTGCATCTGGACTATTCTCATGGGGCTGCCATATATGTTTTTCCTGCCTTCTCCTGCCCACTGCTCACAGAGTTCCGCCATGGGAGAAGAAGGAGTGATGGGATAAATCGCGGCGGCCTCGCTGTAAGCGTAGGCAACATGTGCGGCGGCCTGATTGCCGTCCATGGTCTGGGTTATTCGTTCTGTCTGCATAAAAACACCTCCGCAGACTATTGTCTCCCGGAGGTGTGATTTTATGCGCAATATGAGCATTGACGATAACACTTCAGCGACTTCATTTATTATTTCAGGAAGCCGTTGACAATCTGAGCTTCGGCTTCTTCTTCTGTGAGCCCCAGGGTCATGAGCTTGGTAATCTGATCTCCGGCAATTTTTCCTATGGCCGCTTCATGAATCAGTTCCGCGTCCAGATGATTAGCGGTGATTTCGGGAATGGCGCCTATTTTTGCGTTGTCCATGATGATTCCATCACATTCGGAATGACCGGCGCAGCGGTTGTTGCCGTTTATCTTTGACAGGAACAGCTGGGTGGAATTATCTCTGGCCACGGAGCGGGAGATAATGTTTGCACTGGAACCCTCGCCGTCAAGATCCACATTGAAGGAGGTTTCCGCGGTCTGATTGCCGTGGGTCATAAGCTTTTCCGTGACCACGATTTTTGCACCGTTCCCGAGCTTTGCGCTGGTAGAGCGCTTCGTGGAGTCAACACCCTTGATCTGTACGGTCTCCAGTTCCATGAAGCTGTTTTCTCCCAGTTCCACCACCGTCTCGGGATTCATGATGCGACCGCCCTTCCCATCGCCGCTTCCGTAGTGTTTTTCCACATATTTGACATGGGAGTTTCTGCCTATATAGAAAGAATGAATACCATCGTGCCTGCTGTCCGCGTCGCCGCCGTTGTGAATACCACAGCCCGCTACGATAGTCACATCGCAGTCATCGCCCACATAAAAGTCATTGTAGACCATCTCGGTCAATCCGCTCTGGCTCAAAATGACGGGAATGTGAACGCTCTCCTTTTTCGTGCCCGGTTTGATATGGATATCAATTCCCTGTTTATCCTCCTTTGTCACAATGTCGATGTGAGCGGTGGTGGCCCGGTCCACGCTTTTACCGTCAGACCGGATATTGTAAGCGCCGGATGGCATCTCATGCAGCCCGGCGACCTGCTCCAGTAAGTTTTTTTGTATTTCATCCATAGTTACACACCTGCCTTTCTTTCAACCTGGGAATCCGAGTCGTAAGCGCGCTGGCAGCTTTCGGTTCCCCGCAGAAGCTCGGGAAGAATCTCACCTCTGTGCCCCCTGGCCTGTACGGTTCCGTTGGCAAGTACGATAATCTCATCCGCAATATTTAGTATACGTTCCTGGTGTGAGATGATGATCAGAGAATTCTCTCTTGATTCATGCATTTCCTCAAATACCCTGATCAGGTTGTTAAAGCTCCAGAGGTCGATGCCGGCTTCCGGTTCGTCGAAGACAGCCAGAGGGGTATTGCGGGCAATGATGGTGGCGATTTCAATCCGCTTCAGTTCACCACCCGAAAGACTGGCATCCACATCCCGGTTGATGTAGTCTCTGGCACACAGACCGACCTTAGAGAGATAATCACAGACATTGGGGAGTTTCACCTGACTTCCCGCAGCGAGAGTGATCAGATCTTTAACCTTGATGCCTTTGAAGCGGACCGGCTGCTGGAAAGCAAAGCTGATACCCGCTTTTGCACGCTCGGTAATGTTCAGGTCGGTGATATCTGTCCCGTTAAACAGAATTTTTCCTGAGGTGGGGCGTTCAATGCCCATGATGAGTTTTGCGAGAGTAGATTTGCCGCCGCCGTTGGGACCGGTTATGGCAATAAAGGTGTGATCCTCAAAGGTGAGGTTCAGATCACGTATAATTTCCTTTTGTCCCTGGCTGTCGCCGGACACCTGAAAAGAGAGGTTTTGCAATTCAAGCATGGTATTCCTCCTGACATATCATTTAAGCGAGCAGCGCGCGCTGCTGTGCTCATTATAACATGATTGCCCGGTAATCACCAGACTCATTTTGAAGCGTTATTTATAATAAAAATTATTGTGGTAAACCGAATAATATGTTATAATAGATGCGCATAAAAACCAGGCAGTTCCGTAGGCGCATCTCAGAAGGTATTTGGTTTTTATACATTAAATTAAGACAAGACTTAGGAGGGAGATACCAGTGAACGAAAATTTTTCCGAGAAGGGACATATCAATAAAACGGCGCTGCTGGGGCACACGATTATAGGAGTGGTTCTTGCTTTGGCTTATGCTCTGGAGTTTTTCAAGGGGTCAAGGACCCTTGGTTACTATACGGTGTTCGCACTGCTCTGTATCGTTCCGGTCATTGTGGAGCAGATTCTGTACAGAAAGAATCCCGAAGACGGAAAAATCCAGCATATCATGGGAAGCTGCTATGGTATATTGTATCTGTTTGCCATTTTCACCACCAACAGTTTGCTGACCTGTATGTATGCCTTTCCTATGTTTATGGTTATTATCCTGTATATGGATGTGCGGTTCTGCGTTATAATCGGCAGCGGAGCCTTTTTGGGCAATGTTATCTGCGTCATCAAAGATGCGATGACGGTAGGCTATACTGCTGAGGAGATTCCGGATGTGGAGATCAGAATTGCGGCTACGCTGATAACGGCAGGTTATATGGCCTTCACCACTGCAGCCGTCAAGAAAGTAAATCAGGTAAAAATGCAGGCTATTCAGAAGCAGACGGAGTCGGCGAACGCTCTGGCGGATAATGTACTGTCCGCTTCCGGAAGCATGATTTCGGATATAAAGGATGTGTCCGAAAAGGTGGAGCAGCTGGGTGAGTCCATGGAGAGGATTCATACATATATGGGAGAGGTTTCTTCCGGAAGCACCGAGACAGCGGAATCCATACAGCAGCAGATGCAGAAAACAGAGGTAATTCAGCAGCATATTGCCAGGGTAAAGGATACTGCTGTGGAAATTGAAGAAAATATGAGTGAAACCGTTGGCAGAGTGGAGACGGGTAAGCGGCAGATGGATGCGCTGGCAAAGCAGGTGGAGAGTTCCATGGCGGCCAACCGCAAGGTGCTGAGTCAGATGAAGGAACTCAGCGAATATACCAGCCAGATGAATACCATTATAGAGACGATTACCAGTATTGCCAACAGCACCGGTATGCTTGCACTGAATGCAAGCATTGAGGCTGCGCGTGCAGGCGAGGCAGGGAGAGGCTTTGCAGTGGTGGCCAGCCAGATTTCAGGGCTTGCAAACCAGACAAAATCAGCTACAGTGAATATTACGGAGTTGATTGGACACATTAACCAGGAGCTTGTGGATGTTGAGGCAGCGGTGGATGTGGTTACGGAGAGCAATAAGGCCAATGCGGAGAGTACTCAGGTCGTCACCGACAATTTTGTGGTAATTACTCAGGGAACGGAAAACGTAGGGCAGCAGACGAAAGAACTTATGAGTATCGTAGATGAGCTGGAGAGTGCAAATGCGGATATTGTGGAGAATATTCAGACGATTTCTGCTATTACGGAGGAGGTTTCCGCCCATGCCAACGAAACCTACAGCGTGTGTGAGGAGAATGCTCGTCTGGTGGATTCCGTGACCGGCATGGTTGAAGGGCTGAGCGCTGAAGCACAGAAACTTCAGAGCAGCAGATAAATTTAAAAATTTTTCTTGACTTTTGTGTGAGAAACAGGTATTATATCTAATGTTGTAAGGCATAATGTATGGTATGCTGCCGCAACATTAAAGTGTGTGTTTAGCTCAGCTGGATAGAGCGTTTGGCTACGGACCAAAAGGTCGGGGGTTCGAATCCTCTAACACACGTATTGTGTGTGTTTGCACACGTATTGTGTGTGTCTGCACACGTATACCATGTCAAAGGGCCTCGCGAATATTATGTTCGCGGGGCCTTTTGAATCATTGACTTTATATTGCGGGACCAGTATAATGTGAAACATGGAGCAGAGAGAAGATAGTTTGCGGTTTTGCAGGAAATGTCTGACAAGGGATCTTGCCGGACAGGAAGAGACCTACAAGACCATTAGGGAATACATTGATAATCTTGATCCGGACGCAAAGGCTGACAGAGAATTATATGAGGAACGGCTGGAGGTATGTAAAGGGTGTGAACTGCTTTTGCAGGGCATGTGCCGGAGCTGCGGCTGTTATGTGGAACTGCGGGCGGCAATGGGAAAAAATACCTGTCCGAGAAAAAAATGGTGATGAGAGGTAAGTATGGGAAAGCAGGAGTTTCTGGATAAACTGCGTCTGGCGCTGAACGGCAGGGTTTCGGTTGAGACAGTGTCCGATACATTGACTTATTATGAAGATTATATCAGCGCTGAGGTGCGCAAGGGCAGGGGCGAGGAGGAAGTTATGGCCTCGTTGGGTGACCCGAGACTGATAGCCAGGACTATTATAGAAACGAAAGGCGGGGAGCCATCAGAAGCTTCACAGGAGTACGGAAGAGACGGAGAGGTGGAGCGGCATCGGCTGCCAATTCCCGGGTGGGTGTGGCTGATTGTCATGCTGGTGGTGGTCGTGGTAGTCTTAAGCGTAGTATTTAAGATTATTTCAGCCCTGTTTCCCTTCATTCTGTTGTTTCTTGGGGTAACTTTCCTGGTAAAGTTCTTCAGGGACTGGGCAAATTAATGGTACTAAAGTACTTTTGATTTTTTTGTATATTTTTCATGTGAATTTGTCATACTACTTCCTGTAACCGATAACCAACAGGAGGTAAAAGAACATGGACAACAATAAGTTCAACAACACCAACAATTCTGAGAATTGCAAGAACAGCCAGAACAATCAGAATCAGAATAACCAGAAGAACAATCAGAACCAGAATCAGAGCCAGAATCAGAACAACCAGAACAACAGCCAGAAGAAGAACAACTACTAAGCTGGCGGAGGCATGTAGGGGCACCAATGCGGTGTCCCTATTTACATATTTTGAAAAAAATTGTATACTGAATGTGTTTTTAAAAAGAAGTGAGGATTCTTATGCGCAGATTTGAGTTGATTGCTCCCTGCCATTTCGGGATGGAAGCGGTGCTGAAAAGAGAGATTACGGATTTGGGTTATGATATTACGGAGGTGGCTGACGGAAGGGTAACTTTCTTCGGAGATGAGGAGGCGCTGTGCAGAGGAAACATATTCCTGAGGACGGCGGAGCGCATCCTGATCAATGTCGGCAGCTTTCACGCCGAGAGCTTTGAGGACCTTTTTCAGGGGACACGGGCCATTCCCTGGGAAGAATACATACCTGAGGACGGCAAATTTTGGGTAGCTAAGGCGGCAAGTGTCAAGTCGAAGCTTTTCAGCCCTTCGGACATTCAGTCTGTGATGAAGAAGGCCATGGTGGAACGGTTGGGAGAACACTATGGAAAATCCTGGTTTCAGGAGGACGGAGAGAATTTTCCGGTCAGAGTGTTTTTGATGTAGGATGAGGTGACGGTGGGGCTTGACAGCACGGGGGAATCTCTGCATAAGCGGGGATACCGAAAGCTGACGGCGAAGGCACCCATAGCGGAGAACCTGGCAGCGGCGCTGATCATGCTGACCCCGTGGAACGGAGACAGAATCCTGGTGGATCCTTTCTGCGGCAGTGGTACAATACCTATTGAAGCGGCTATGATGGCGGCGGGCATTGCTCCGGGAATGAACAGAAGTTTTACCGCAGAGAGCTGGCCCCATATCGTGTCGCCCGAAAAGTGGCAGGACGCTTTGGAGGAAGCCCGGGAGATGGTGGATATGTCTGCGGCACCGGATATTCAGGGATATGATATTGATGAGCAAATGGTAAGCATTGCAAGGCAGAATGCAAGGCTCGCGG
>JAIDME010000302.1 GCA_029050705.1 Acetatifactor sp. | reverse complement strand
CCGCATCCCATACCTCCGGCCGGATATCAAAGATGTCCTCCGGATATTTTTCAAACAACTCTCCCAGCATCTCTTTCGCCTTTTCATGGCGTTTCTCCGTAGTTTCAATTGCCGGATCCTTTTCTACCCATACGATTTTTTTAGTCAGAATATAACTGTGTTCAAAATCCAGTTCAGCCACGAGGCGGTTCAGCCGAGACAGCTTTTCCAGCTCTCCCTGCTGCTTGAAGCCAATCTCCGTCTCCAAAAACACCACCTGCATCTCCCGCATGCCTTCCCTGCGGGACACAAGTGTCTGAAGAATTTTCACCCAGAGGGGATGATAGGGTACGCTGCAGCTGCCCTCCACTATGCCCTTCTCCCATTGATTCTGCTTCAACAGCCTGGAGTCATTCATCCAGTCCAGCCGGAAAAAGCCTCTCTCCGCCAGTGAATGGTCCTCCATGCGAATGGCTGCTTCCGTACACATCAAAATGGTTCCGTACAAAAGCTGTTCCTGAAACACTCCTTCCACTACGGCGGCGCTTCCCGCCTCCACCAGAGTGCGGTTTTCTCCATACTTCTCCAGATAATCCATATATTGCCGGTAATACTCCCGGGTCTGCTCATAATCCTTCAGGTTACTGTAGAGTCTGGCCGCCACAAGGCAGTAAAAAGCCCGGGTGGGTACCATTACCTCCAATTCCAGATAAGGTGTCTCCTTCAACGCTTTCTCCAGCCATACTCTTTCCTCCTCATACCGCTTTTCCATCTCCAGAGAAATCAGAATATAGGCATAAAGGGCTCCTACATGGGAGGGCGCATAGATGATCTTTTCTTCCGCATGCCGCCTCCAGTCCTCTATTCCCTCTTTACATGCCTCTATGGTCTTCTCATATTCTTCATCGCCGAAATATTCCTGGGCCAGCTGGCAGGACCATCTGGGGTCCCCCGGCTGCTCCCTGCGCATCTCCAGCAAGGGCGCCACATTCCGCATGGTATGCTGTTTCCGGTGTTCCTCATCCCGATAGGCATAGCCATAGTGGTGTACAAAATCGGAAAAAGCCTTCTTGGGCAGCCTGAAGGGCTCCAGAAACTCATGAATCTTACCTACAAAAACGGTGTCCGGCGTAAGCTCCACCATGCGGGAGGGGTAGGAATCGTCATACATCTTCCCCTGTCTGTCCCTGTAATTCCTCACCACATAGGAGGCACAGTGATACTCTTTATATTCCCCGGTCTGGAAAAATGATATGATCTCCCGGGGGTTATCAAACCATTCGTCATCGTCCAGATACATAAACCACAGTCCTTTTGCCTCCTTCAGTCCCGCATTTCTGGCCGCGGCAAAGTCATTGCACCAGGTAAAGTCTATGATCTTATCGGCATATTTCTCCGCCAGGGCCCGCTGCTCAGGATTGCAGCCGGTATCTACCAGGATGATTTCCGTAGGAAAAGCATTTTTAAAATAGAGCAGGGATTCCAGGCTCTTAGCCATATCCTCCTTCCCGGAAATCAGCATGGATATGGACAATAAAACGGGTGTATCATTCTTCATAATAGGAAATCCTTTCTTTCAATCAAGGATGGTGAACCAAAATACCCGGCTGAAACAGCCGGGTATCTGGGCAATTACACTCTGTAAGTTAAAAGTATTAGCCAAGTAAGGACAGAACGCCCTGGTTGGACTGATTTGCCTGTGCCAGCATTGCCTGGCCTGCCTGAGACAGAATGTTGTTGTTGGAGTACTTAACCATCTCAGAAGCCATGTCTGTGTCACGAATCTGGGACTCAGCGCTGGTGGTGTTCTCAACAACGTTATCCAGGTTGTTGATGGTGTGCTCAAGTCTGTTCTGAACTGCACCCAACTCGGAACGCTGTGAGGAAACCTTGGTAATAGCAGCCTTAATCTTCTCGATAGCATCCAATGCATTGCTGTCATCGGTTCCATCCATCCTGAGGCCGTTTACGCCAAGACCCTTAGCGCTCATGGACTTCAGGTTCAGAGTAATCTGGTTGTTGCTGGTAGCGTCAGCGCCTACATGCAGACCAACGGTAAGATCGCCTACCTTGTCGCGAGCATGAGCAATTTCTGCCTGATCCAGCTTAGTTACGTTGCCAACTGCATCGTACACCTTAGGTGCGTTTGCAAGTGAGAACACAGTACCCTGCGTAGCAGACTTTCCTGAGTAAGCTACAGTGAAGTAGTTATCCAGGTCATTGGCAGCAATCTTGTTGCCATCCTTGTCATAGTATGCAGCAGATACAGATGCGCACTCGCTGGCTGTGACCTTGGTTGCATTGAATACAACGGTGTTGGTGTAGTCGGTGTTAGCAGTTGCGGTCTTGTTGTAGCCGCCCACTGTCACGGTACCGAGAGTAACGCCAGCCTTGTTGTAAACGGTAAATGTTGCGCCGGTAGAGGTCAGGGAAGTCTGAGTAATATCGAACTTTGCTCCTGCCTCGCCGTTCAGGCTTGCAGCATAAGTGGTGGTTCCGGCTGCCGCTGTCTTCAGGGAGTCATCCCATACGCTGTTAGCGGTGATGCTGATACCGGAATCTCTCAGAGCCTTGAGCAGAGCATTCTGATCTGCCATATTCTCGCCGTTTACTGTAGATGCTGCGAAAGTAATTGCCACACCGGTAACAGTGTCTGCCGTAAAAGTTGCAGAACCTGCACTGGACGTACCAAAGTTCTTGTAAGAGAAAGATGTTCCTCTTGCAACACTGGAGTCACCCTTCAACAGATAAGTCTCGTTGAACTTGGTGGTCTCAGCAACACGGTCGATTTCTGTGGTCAGCTGATCGATCTCCTGCTGGATGGCTGTACGGTCAGACTCAGAGTTGGTGCCGTTAGCTGCCTTAACTGCCAGCTCGTTCATTCTCTGAAGCATGTCATGCACTTCGGTAAGTGCACCTTCTGCTGTCTGCACTGCGGAAATACCGTCCTGAGCATTTGCGGAAGCCTGTGTCAGACCTCTGATCTGCTTTCTCATCTTCTCGGAAATAGCCAGACCTGCTGCATCATCTGCTGCACGGTTGATCTTGTAACCGGAAGAAAGCTTCTCAGTGGACTTTGCCTGAGCTGAAGAAGTCAAGCCAAGCATTCTGTTAGAGTTCATTGCTGTTAAGTTGTGTTGTACTACCATACTATATTCCTCCTTGAATATATTTTACTGCATCCTTGCAGTCATGTTTGCAACGGCAATGTCCGTGCAGGGCTCGCACTTCCCATTACATTCACTGCCCCGTTCCCAGCCCTTCCGGTTGTGCGATACCGTCCGGTCTGAGAAGTAAGAAAGCTTTTTGTGTGCTTTTCTTGATAAATATATCGGATTGTTTTTTGATTACTTTAGACCTGTTACAACTTTTTTTGAAATTTTATTGAAATTTTTTGTTCGTGTACCTGAACATCCCTGAGACATGAAAAAGGCGGCGCAGCTTTGCTGCACCGCCCTGAAATCTCTGTTATTACTGAAGTAGGGAGAGTACACCCTGGTTTGCCTGGTTTGCCTGAGCCAACATTGACTGACCTGCCTGAGCAAGAATGTTGTTGTTGGAGTAAGCAACCATCTCCGTAGCCATATCCGTGTCGCGAATCTGGGACTCAGCGCTGGTGGTATTCTCAACGATATTATCCAGATTGCTGATAGTATGCTCAAGCCTGTTCTGAATAGCACCCAGTTCGGAACGCTGTGCAGAAACCTTGGTGATAGCGGCCTTAATCTTCTCGATAGCATCCAGTGCATTGCTGTCATCGTTTCCGTCCATCCTCAACCCGTTAATACCCAGCCCTTTTGCGTTCAAGGACTGAAGATTCAGATGAATCTGATTGTTGCTGGTAGCATCAGCGCCCACATGAAGGGAGAGCGCCAGAGTGCCGACCTTGTCTCTCATAGCATTTATTTCTGCGGGATCCAGCTTTGTCACATTGCCTACCGCATCATATACCTTGGGAGCATCCGCCTTAGCCCAAACCGTGCCGATGGTACCGGACTTGCCTGCGTAGGAAGTAGTAAAATAATTATCCAGATCATTTACAGCAATCTTGTTGCCGTTTACATCGTAGTATGCCGCAGATACCGACTGACTCTCACTGGCCTTAACCGTGGTTGCATTGAATACAATCGTATCAGTGTAGTCGGTGTTAGCAGTTGCAGCCTTATTATAACCGCCCACAGTGATGGTAGCGATGGTAACACCTGTCTTGTTGTAGACAGTAAATGTTGCGCTGTCTGCGCTCAGAGAAGTCTGAGTGATATCGAAGCTTTGCCCTGCCTCCCCGTTCAGTTTTGCAGCATAAGTTGTGGTCGCAGTCGTCGGTGTCTCCAGCGTGGTATCCCAGATGCTGTTGGCGGTAATGCTGATACCGGAATCTCTCAGAGCCTTGAGCAATGCGTTCTGGTCAGCCATATTCTCACCGTTTACGCTGGCTGCGGCAAAGGTAATCTTCGTGCCGGTCACAACGTCTGCCGTAAAGGTTGCGCTTCCCGCAGAAGACTTGTCATAATTCTTGTAGGAATAGGTTGTTCCCCTCGCAACGTTTATATCGCCCTTCAACAAATAAGTCTCATTAAACTTGGTAGTCTCAGCCACACGGTCAATCTCTGTGGTCAGCTGATCAACTTCCTGTTGGATAGCTGTGCGGTCTGACTCGGAATTAGTTCCGTTGGCAGCTTTAACAGCAAGCTCATTCATTCTCTGGAGCATGTCATGTACTTCGGTAAGTGCGCCTTCTGCTGTCTGCACTGCGGAAATACCGTCCTGTGCGTTTGCAGAAGCCTGTGCCAGACCTCTGATCTGCTTTCTCATTTTTTCGGATATTGCCAAACCTGCCGCATCATCTGCCGCACGGTTGATTTTGTAACCGGAAGGCAACTTCTCAGTAGACTTTGCCTGCTTCTTTGCTGGA
>JAIDME010000301.1 GCA_029050705.1 Acetatifactor sp. | reverse complement strand
CTATATATCTTTCTTAATTAAAACATAAACTTTTTTCCCTTTTTCTCTTTATAAAATAAGCGCCCCGTACGATATATAAGGTAACTATATTATTTTTGCTGCAAAAAATTCGCTTTTTTTTCCGCAAATACTTGCTTTTTTCGAGAATATTGTAGTAAAATAAATTATATTTCTATATTATGTTAACGTAAACGCCCACGAAGATGCCTCGCAGGCTATGGACAGCCGCCGGAGGTGTCTGCAACGATTTCATGGAAGAAAGGAGGGGCTCATGGCTTTTAATTCCGTTGGTAATTTAACAAACGTCTACAATTTCTACCTGACTACCTATGCGCCGAAGTCGAGCACGCGTTATGATACGCATAAGAAGAGCGAGCTTCGCAACGTGTATAATTCTATTGTCAAGATGAACAAGGAATCCCCTCTGTTCATTCTGGATACCAGTAAGGAATCTCAACAGTTTGCCGTAGGCATTAAGGAAAACGCCAGAGAGCTTCGCAATACGATTGCTTCTCTCGGCGGTCTTGACGAAGAAGAACTTCTGAATAAGAAGGTGGCTTATTCCAGCAATGAGAATATCGCTACTGCCAAATATATCGGCTCTAAAAAACCGGATGACGATTTTCCTTCCTATGAAGTGGAGGTCAAGCATCTTGCTTCCCCTCAGGTAAATTTGGGAAATTTCCTGCCCGGTGACGAGCCTGTGGCACTTGCTCCCGACACCTACTCTTTCGATGTAGGTATCGATGATCTGAGTTACGAGTTTCAGTTCAGCATCAAGGCGACGGATACCAACAGGGATGTGCAGTCACGTTTGTCCCGACTGATTACCAATGCAAACATCGGTATGTCAGCTCAGGTCATCACAGATGAGAACGGAAATTCTGCTCTCCGTATGGAATCGGATGCTACCGGACTGAAAGACGGGAAAAAGGAACAGTTTATCATCTCCGATCACCGCACCAGTAAAACAGCCGGCGTGGTGGATTATATGGGACTTGATCATGTGACTTCCGCAGCTACAAACGCATCTTTCCTGGTGGACGGTGAGGAGCATTTCTCCACGGCCAACCACTATACGCTGGATAACACCTATGAGTTACAGTTTAAGGGTGTGAGCAGTGAAGATGGCGAGACAGCTTCCATCGGTATTAAGACCGATGTGGAATCACTTGCTGAGAATATCAATACTCTGGTAAGAGGATATAACTCTTTCCTGCAGGCAGTTTCAGAGTACAGGGTCGATCAGCCTAAGAGCAACCGGCTTTTCCAGGAGATGAGCAGTGTTGCCAGAGTATATGCAAAGGGACTGACCTCCGCCGGACTGAATCTGAATCTGGACGGTACATTAGAAGTAGACAACAATGTCCTGCGCCAGAAGGCCACAAGCGAGGACGCCAAGGAGGCATTTTCCTCCATGAAAGGCTTTACGAACTCGGTTCTGCGCAAGTCAAACCAGGTATCCTTAAACCCGATGCATTACGTCAACAACGTGATCGTGGCTTATAAGAATCCCGGTAAGAACTTTGCCAGCCCTTATATCACAAGCGCGTACAGCGGGATGATGTTTAACAGCTACTGCTAAGACAGAGAAGCAACGAGGCAGGCCAAATGGTCTGCCTCATTTTTTTTACTTGCAGGACTCAAACCAGGAAGGGAGAAAATACCGTTGGATAATCTGAAAAAAAACAAACTTTTAAAATTGCTGTGTATCCCTTTATCTATCACCCTATTGACCGGATGCGGCTCCGGATTTTCGGAAAATGATCTTGCATTTAAAGACCTGTCCCGAGAATCCGGACTGAGCGGTTCCACGATCACCCTGATGGCATCGTTAGATTGGGTGACAGATGCAGAGATGCAGCTGGGGACAAATTTTGAAGCCGCAACAGGTATTCAGGTGGTCTACGATCTGTATCAGGATGATGTCTATTTGGACACACTTTTTGCCAAATTGGACAGCGATGATCCGCCGGATATCTTTATGACCCAATCCGGATTGGCTATCAAAAACACTTATCAACTTGACAAATACTGTGTTGACCTTTCAGACGAGCCCTGGATTTCGGCCTATGATACTTTCTCGGCTGTAGAAACATCGATTGATGGCCGCAATTACGGAATGTCCTACTTTGACAATACGACTGATTACTATATGATCTACAACAAGGAACTGCTGGCTAACGCGGGGGTTACAGAAGTCCCAACCACATATGACACCTTTGTCACCATGTGTCAGAACGTCGCAGCCACTGGTGTGATACCTATTTATGAGCCAATGGCTGACGGATGGCATCAGACAATGCTATTTGCCGAGACAGGCCAGTTTCTTGACAAAAGCGAGCCGGGAGCTATTAAAAAATTAAACGACAACACAGTCACATTCGCAGAACTCGAATCAATGAAGCTTGCTCTGGAGCAGATACAAAATCTGGCGTTTAAAGGATACATGGGTAAAAATTTTGCAACGGACACCTATGACAATGCGGTGGGATATCTGGCCAACGGCGAATATGCGATGTGTATGCTGAGACCTGGAATGATCGATTCCATCATATCCAGCGAAATGAACAAAGGTTTCGATAAAGAGGATTTTGGTATCATGCTGCTGCCCGTCTGTGA
>JAIDME010000300.1 GCA_029050705.1 Acetatifactor sp. | reverse complement strand
GGTGGGGATGCAGGGAATTCCCAGCAATAATGACTTCTCCCATATGCCATGGTTTCATTTCGATTCCGGGAAAGCAGCAGAAGCCGATATCGGCGTGACAAAGCGTCTTGCGGACTTCATCCTCAAACACGCAGACGAGGACAGCAAAATCTACCTTAAGGCAACGGGTTTGAAAGAACGGTATAGACAATGCGGGCAGGTTCTTCTTCATGGTTTTCCCTACGATCCGGCAGCGCTGAACATTAAAGCATTTGACCCTGCAACATACCCGTCCTGGCTGCCGCTGCCGGTGTATTTTATCGCCTCGCCGGAAAGCAGCTTTTATCCGGAGTGCAAACGCACTGTTGATATGAATTTGGACACGATCATTGACTCGCTGCTCGGCACACGCGAGTTTCAGTTCCTTTCCGCCGAGGAGCTTGACGCATATGAACAAAGCAACCCCCATCCGGACGGCAAGCGGTGGTGTGTGGCCGAACAGACAATCGGTAACTATTATTGGGGCAGTCATTTTATTATTCGCGATTTGGACATATTACAGAAGTTTGGCAGATTGGATTTTGATCTGCCCGTTCTCATACAATGAGGAGATCCGGGATGCACCGGATTTCTATCTCGATATCAAAAATGCACAGGCTTCGGCCAAGTCAATGCTGCCGGCCCGGGTCGGTGGCATTGACTGGGTGTGTAACATCTAAAAATGCCCCACAAACCCTTTCCATGGCGGCATCTTCTTTGTCATTACCCACGGCCAGAACATCCCCTGCGGAAATCCCAAGCCAGCCGCACATTTCTTCGATGCCCGCACCCTTGTCCCGATCTCTGCTTACGATTTGCAGACAATTGCCTTCAATAAAGAAACGGCAGTTTGCCCCCTTCAGAAGTTCTGTCATCCTGTCACATTCCGTATCTTTCCAAACGCTGTGATGTCCTTTGATCAATGTTACCTTATACGCCGCTCCATTCTTCCCGGAGACAGCACATTTTGCTTTTACGCTTTCTCCAAACTCAATTACTTCGGATAAACCGCTTATATCTATCGAATAAACTTTTTCCTTTTGGCCATTTTCATCCTTCAGGCACAGATAACCGCCCGATGCAAATATGAAACCCTGAAATAAATCCATATCCGCTTTTAATCTTCTCTTTACATCCGCCTCCGGCATGGTTGTTGCAAGAAAAATCGGGCTCACTTCTCTCAATGCGGCCAGCTTCTCACGCATCTGAACCGAGAGTCCGCCATCCACCCTCCTGCGTGCAGGAATCAATGTCCCGTCCAAGTCGAAAAAGATTGCTCTGAATTTCTTGGGAATCCGGCAGATCGAATACTCTCCGAAAATATTTCCTAAAGCAAAATCTGCTCTCCCGCCGTAAGCAAGATAGCAGGTACATCTCTTCCGGCTGCACACCGGTTCAAATATTTCCTCCTCGCTGCCATCATACCAATTAATGTCCTTCGTCCTGCTGATATTACAGGTATGTATCTTCCCGTCTGCCTCAACAAAACATCTGTCCGCGCACATTTGCACAGCGGCATCGGGATTTTTCAACTCATATTCAAAAAAAGGATCTATTTGGGAAAAGGCTTCTATTTCATCCGGACTGTAATTCCTCTTCAGCCCATCCATTTTATTGATCCACAGATAAACGACAGGGGAAAGCTTTTCCCTTAATTCTCTTAACAACTGTATATTCTCCGGTACGCCGACTGCCCCTGCGCACACCATGACATTATTTTTTACCAGCTTATGACACTTGGATACAAACTCATCAACCGTCGTCATCTCAGGATGAAAGGTTGCCCAAATGCAGAGTTTCTCCCTGAAAGAACCGCGCCCTGAAAATGTCCCGCCACAAGGATCAAACACCTTCAGGCACTTCTCCACGGAAAAGCTGAGATTCGTCTGCATTCCCACTCTGTCAATTTCATGAATCTCAGCCAGACGCGAAAGCCCCTCCCAATACCAACGGTGTATGGAGGCTTCCCCATACGGCGTAATAAAAACCGCTCCTATAGAAAAAGCCTGCGTCCTTTTCTCAATGCTGTCGCAGAACCTTTCGAAGCTCTGACGGTCTTTCTCCATTTCCACCGGCAAAGCCCTGTGCTTTGCAAAGGGGCAGTAGAAACAGCTATAATTACAGCTTTTCAGATTTCCTCTGTAAATAATGGTTCTCTTATGCATTTCCCCGCTCCCATTCCAGCATTTTCTTCATGATCTCCTCTGAGATCAGCTGCGGGCCGATATAGTCGGAAAGCCCCAGGCCTTCGGGGGTGAGACCGATATAGTCATGACCGCTGTCTTCTTCCAGCCAGTCCTGATCCATCCAATCATTTATGATTGGAAAATCCTCCAGTAAATCAGCCTGAAAAGCCTTTCTATATGCCTGCTTTGAGATTCCCGGAAGAATCAGTAAATGCTTTATCACATATCTTCTCTTAATCTCTTCATCAGAAAGCAATATCCCGTTGGTAGCGAAAGAGAAATCTTCCGTCCGCTGATAGCGCTCAATTTCTTCCAGTGCAGCGACTCTCGTCGTCCTGTAGGGAGTACAGGCGTGAAGCCTCCCCAGATAACTTCTTCCGCCGCAGCCCAATGACAACGCGCTTTTAAAGCCACACTCGTTGAACAGGCTCCCTGAACTCTTTCTCACAAATCGCCGCATGGAAATCTGGGCATACCCGTTCTCTCTCAAATACTCGGATCCACGCCGGTATAAAGCATATGCATGATCAGAATCCAGCAGTTCCTTTCTGCCTTCCCGCTCAAGCCGGACGCCATGCTTTATATACAGCGGATAAAGAAATATTTCATCCGGCGCATAGGTAAGAGCCGTCCTCAGAGAACGGATCAGACTTTCCTCTGTCTGTCCGGGCAGCCCATATATAAAGTCGAAATTGACACACTCAAAGCCCATTTTTAATAAGAGTGACGCCGCCTCTTTGGCGCGCTCACTGTCATGATTCCTCCCAAGCCATCGAAGTTCCTCATTGTCAAAGCTCTGAATCCCCATACTGACCCTTGTAACTCCAAGTTCCTTAAGCAGCTTTATTTTCTCCTGATTGGTCTGATTAGGGGCCGTCTCTATGATAACCCTGTGCTCAGCACCCATCGGCATATTTATACCCACCGCCTCAAAGACGCGTGCTATCTGCTCACTCTCCAACAGTAAGGGTGTCCCTCCGCCAATGACAAGATCACCAAAAGATGAACTGTGGGGCAGCATTTCTTTATATTGTTTCGCCTGCCGCAATACCGCGCCAATATAGTCGTCCATCTGTATCTGATCACAGCCTGTGACTGAAAACAGATTACAATAACCGCATTTACTTTCACAAAAGGGAAGGTGAAGGTATAAACTGTGCCCTTCACCTTCAAGATTGAAAAAGTAATCCCTTAAATTGACATTCTCTAACGCTCTGTACGCTGTCTTATGAGGATAGCTGTACATATATTGAATATATCTGTTCATTCTCACCTCTACAGAAAAAAATGCTTATACGGCACAGTATTGACCACCGGATGATTCACGCCATGGAAAATATACCCGTCCTCGCCGTAGCAGGTGCCGTGGTCGGAAAAACACACCACAAAGGTTTCACCCCGCTTGCTCTTCCAGTGATCAAAGAGCCTGCCAAGCTCGCCGTCCGCATACCGCAGCGCTGCCCTGTGGGTCAGGAGACTGTCATTCTTTTCATTTTCCACATAGAAATTATTGGGATAATGAATGGAGCAGACATTCAGATAAAGGAATATCTTCCGGTCATCCTCATTTTTATCCAGCTTATTAATGATAAAATCAACCTGATTTTTCGTGCTGTCTTTTACCGGACAGGCAAATGACGGATTCCAATAACTCTTTTCAAAAAAGGACGGGAATACTTTCCCCATATCAGAACGCTTGTCAAAAAAGCCCACTCCGCCCACGCACCATGTATCATATCCGTCATTATGAAGCCCCTGCACCAGATTGCTGGTGTCAAATCCGTATGCGCCACTGGGAACCTTATTTCCCAGCCCCATACTCTTGGGGAAGAAAAGCATTTCCTGCTCCGCAAGACTTTTGGCCTCCTCCCTGAGCGGAAGGAACCCCGAAAAGATGGCGTGATGAGAGGGGTATGTAAAGTTTCCGGGAGCCTGACGCTTCTCCCACGTGCCATATCTGTTCAAAACGGGAGTACCGCCGCTTTTCTCCTCCTCTATGGCAGCGTCGTATCTCAAGGTATCCAGACACACAAACAAAATATCGCATTTCCCCACGACCTGCATCATATCCACTGTATATTCCTTTTGCTTCATGCCGGACTTAAATGCCGCAAACGGTACTTCACCTGTCATATCTATTGAACCT
>JAIDME010000030.1 GCA_029050705.1 Acetatifactor sp. | reverse complement strand
ACAAAGCTCAATATCCTGTGGGCAGGGACAAGGAGGGAAATATTGTCACAGGCTTTTATGCGGGGCGGACTCACTCAATTATTGCCAATACAGACTGCGCCCTTGGGGTGGCGGAAAACAGGGAAATCCTGGAGATGATTCTGGAATATATGAAGGAAAATAAGGTTTCCGCCTACGATGAGACCACAGGAACAGGTCTGGTGCGCCATGTGCTGATTCGAAAAGGCTTTACCAGCGGGGAATTGATGGTGTGTCTGGTGATCAACAGAGACATGACAGACGTGTTATGCGCGTCGTGCGGCCGGAGCCGGGATGAGGAAAAGGGGAAGGAGATACTTCCCAGACAAGAGGAATTGTTGCGTCGGCTGGCTTCAGTAAAGGGCATGACAAGTGTGTCAGTTAGTTTTAACAGAGAACAATCCAATGTAATCATGGGTAAGGAGGTGTACACTATCTGGGGAAAAAATACCATTTCCGACACAATCCATGTAAGGGATATGGACAAGCCAGGGTATCCTTATACGGGGAAAGAACTGAGTTTTTATATTTCACCTCTTTCTTTTTATCAGGTGAATCCTATACAGACAGAGAAGCTGTACAGCCTGGCTTTGGAATATGCGGGGCTTACCGGACAGGAGACGGTCTGGGATCTGTACTGCGGCATCGGAACGATTTCCCTGTTTCTGGCGGGCAGCGCCAAAAAAGTTTACGGCGTGGAAGTGATTCCCCAGGCGATTCAGGATGCCAGGGAAAATGCAAAGAGAAACAATATTCATAATGTGGAATTCTTTGTGGGAAAGGCTGAGGAGGTACTGCCGGCATTTTATCAGCAGGGCGAAACAGGGCTTTATGAAATGTCAGAAGGGGTAGACGGTGCGCACACTGCAGACAGTGGGGCGCAGGGAGAATCTGCCGCCATGCTCCGTCCGGATGTCATCGTGGTGGACCCGCCCCGCAAGGGCTGTGATGAAGCCTGCCTTGCCACCATGCTCAAAATGCAGCCTGACCGCATTGTATACGTCAGCTGCGACTCCGCCACACTGGCAAGGGACTTGAAAGTATTGTGTGAAGGCGGATACGAGCTGCGAAGGATAAGAGGGGTAGATCAGTTCGGAATGACGGTGCATACAGAATGTGTGGTATTGATACAAAGGAAGGTGGAGGAATAGTATATGAAAAGCGATAAAAACGCTATGCAGAATAATACACAAAGCGAAATCATCATATACCAGACAGAAGATGGAAGCACAAAAATAGATGTTAAATTTGAGCAAGAAACAGTCTGGCTTACACAAGCTCAATTATGCGAATTATACCAGACAAGTAAATCTAATATCAGTGAACATATTAAACATATATTTGAAGAGGGAGAACTGGACGAAGTTTCAGTTGTTCGGAAATTCCGAACAACTGCCGCCGATGGGAAAAATTATAATATTGTTCATTATAATCTTGATATGATTATTTCTCTTG
>JAIDME010000003.1 GCA_029050705.1 Acetatifactor sp. | reverse complement strand
TCGCCCCGTATTTATCCGTCTTGTCAAGCTGTGTCAGGTCATAAGATCCGACCATATAAACAGCAGCTATTTCGTCTCGTCCTGCCAAAACGGAAAGCACATTGTCGCCATCCAGCGTTTCCGAACAGACATCCGCGCCAAGCCTGATCAGCTGCTTTATCACCTCAAGCTCCAATGCATCATTTTCCAGCGCATCTTCCAGATATTTTAACATCAGACAGTTATTTCCCGCCATCTTATAATTGATATCAAAACCGTTGGAAATCAGAAATTCCACAAATTTTACATTGTTTGTATCCAGCTTTAACGCGCGCAAAATGATTTTTATCATATCATTCATGTCGCTGTCGTCATCAAAGTTGATCCGTCCCAGATTTTCTCTCATATACGGAATCGCTCCGTAGCAGTCTGCCGGGCTTTTGTCACGGCTGAAACAGGCTTCCAGCGTCCTTATCATCTCTGCGTTCATTGTTACAACCCCTACTGTGACCAAATTTTCGAATTAATCTTACCATTTTTATCAGGACAAAGCAATGACACTTCTGAACACCTGATTCAGGGCTGTCCGGTCTTTGTTATGATCGTCTGCCAGTTTATCCGCTATGTCCTTTTGGCGGACTGTCTCAGACTCAATAAATTCCCTGATGACCGCAATCTGCGGATTCTCTTCTTTCTCTGTTGTGATTTTCTTAACCTCCAGAAGTTCGTCAATAGCAGCCCGGAGATTCTGCGGAAGTTCCAGCTTCAACAATTCATCGAACAACACCGGCGGCGCTTCATGGTATTTTTCAATATATTGTGCCGCCAGCAGTGGTCGGATCGCATAAAAATATTTCTTATACCGCACCATGTCCCCCGATAAATACTCCTGCAGCGTGCTGTTTGCCGTGCCGTAATAATGATAGACCGCCGACTTCTCAGAAAAATACTGTCGCGCTACTTCCCGTATCCTGTTCCAGTCCTCTGTCGTGCGATACACGATGGGAGAACCGCTCCATTCGTACAGCGTCGCATTTCCTCTGGCAAACTGCTTCAGCGCCTTTTTCAGGTCCCAGCCGTTAATGTCAAGTACCTCATCCAGCTGCCACTCAATTACATCTCTCGGCTCATCTATCCGCAGATAATCCGCCTCAGGCCGTACATAGACAAATCGCACATCATAATCACTGTCAGGGGAGGCAAATCCCCATGCCCTGCTCCCCGACTCGACGGCATGAAGGATACGAACGCCCTCCTTCTTCTCGATCTCGTCCAGTTTTTCACTGATTTCCTTTTCAATCTCTCTCATTCCAACTCACCCGTTACAGCATATCTGTTTACCCGCTCTACGAATCTCTCTACCTCGCCCATGTCCGGATTGTCCGGTAAGCCTGTTTTCGCCGCAGCCTCGTCCAGCCTGCGCTCATATTCTTCCAGCATTTCATAAAATTCCGGACAAAAAGTGCCGTCCGCAAGCATATAGTCCCCTCTGCGTATTGCCAGCAGCACGGGCAGATCATTCGTCCTGTACGTGATTATCTCTTCCTTTTCCAGAATATCTATGGCCATCATAAACAACCGGATCAGGTGCATTGCATGTTTATTCAGATGGTTGTCATCCTTCTTTTTATTGCGTTTCCCGATCTTGTCATAATCACGTACAACCGTCCGCATGGTTCCCCAGAGATCATTATAATCCCGGAGCGGGAAATGCCGGTAATCCGCATCCACAAATATCTCTGTATCCAGCTCCGGATTCTCCGCCTTATCAATGTAAATCCGTATACTTCCCGATTTTTTCCCTGAATATCTCCTGTTGAAATCCTCCAGTGCACTTAACACGGATTTCAGAATATGCTTTTCTCTGTCGCTCTGCGGAAGTGTGTCTCTGGCAATGGCGTTCTGCAAACGGCGCAGCTGTGAATCAGCATAGCCCCCAAAAGACTTGATCGCCCGTTTTGACAGAAACATTCTGCTGTTATCAATAAGCTCCTGCCCCAACTGCGACCTGATCAGGTATTGTTCCTCCTCCAAACCCAGCATTTCACAGGTATTCGGATTACACTCCAGCAGAAGCTTTACCAGCTTATTGAATCCGTATATGACCGTATCCGTCCTGTCGTCTTCATACTGTTCAAATTCCGTCAGCCCGATCAAATCGGATGGCATCTGAAGCGTCACACCCCGGAAATCTATATCACTGCCCTCCTGACTGGTTCCATAGGCATAACTTCCGCCGACTCCCAGAAGCATGATCCTATCGCCGAGGCGCTCGTTCTGCCTGATAAATTCATATTCTCCTGACTGTAAAATCGCGTTAAAATCCATCTGTTTTCCCTGCCTGTTCTGCCTTCTCCGCGCCATTCCATATAAAAGACATGCTCAATCCCTGCCTACTCTTCGAAATTTCCGTCAGCCTCCTGAAAAAAATCCTCACGAAATTCCTCAAACGTCACCTGCTTCTGCTCCAGGGACTCCAGATAGAGCAGCAATCGCACAAAGCCCTGGCGTATATCCTTTTCCTTTCCATGGGAAAGAAGATACTCATACTGCCGGATTTCCCGTTCCAAATCCTCCCGTACCTGGCCGGTGCTCTCCATGTATACCCGCCGGGCCCGCTCAATCAGCAGGCGGTCCCGCTCTTTTCCTTTAGGATACATGGCCATCTGACTCAGTTCCTTTAATTTCTCCTCCAGCTGCTCCTCGCTCAGCCCGATATTCCTGTTCATGATCACCTTGTGGACAGATTGCCCCGGCCTGTCCACATGAATATCCAAAATTCCGTTTATATCATAGAGGAACGTGACTACTGCACTCACTTCTCCCGCCCGCTGCTTTGGCAAGCCGTCTAACTGTAAGGTTCCAAGCAGCAGATTATCCCGGACCATTATACTCTCCCCCTGGTAAATCCTGAACTCCATGGTATCCTGAAAATCCCGGGCTGTGGAATAAACCCGGCTGCGGCTGCAGGGCAGAGTGTCATTGCGCTCAATAATAGGAGAAAACGTGCCGTCATACAATTCCATTCCCAGAGAAAAAGGACAGATATCAGACAACACCATATCCCGAACATCTCCGATCCTGGCCTTGATTGCCGCCGCCAGTCCCACGCCCAGCGCAATGCTCTCATCCGGCTGGTCATCCATCACAACAGTTGCCTCTGCAATGCTCTGAATGTACTGACGCACCACGGGCATTTTGGACGAACCTCCCGCCAGAATGACCTGGTCAATTTCTTCCCATGTCATGCCACTGTCATTCAGCACTCTCTTCATTGGCCCTGTCATGCGTTTGAAAAGCTCTGCGGAGATATGGATCAGCTGCTGATTGCTCATCTCCATAGTGTACTCGTTTTCCCCCAGCTTAAAAGTTCGACTGACCTGGTTCCGGCGGCTCAGCATTCGCTTCAGCAGCTCTGCCTCCTGCAATACTATCCCCTGCTCCTCCGGAGAAAAACGTGTCTTTTCCAGCCCGTTTTCGCTGTAAAAGTGTTCCGCTATCAACTCGTTGAAATCCTTTCCGCCCAGGTAATTGTCTCCTGATACCGCTCGAATTTCCACCATATTGTCAAAAGCCTCGACCATGGATACATCCAGTGTTCCCCCGCCAAAGTCAAAAATGAGAAAATTTTCCATCTCCTCATTTTCCATATGATGTTTCAACGCCACGGCGGATGGCTCGTTGATCAGCCTCTCCACCACAAGCCCCGCCAGTGCTCCCGCATTTTTTGTGGCACAGCGCTTGTCATCATTGAAATAAGCGGGTACGCTGATGACCGCCTCGCTCACCGGTTCCCCCAGAAAGCGCTCCGCATCCTCTTTCAAGCTGCGCAGCACAAGTGCGGACAGTTCCTCCGCCCGGTATTCCCTGCCATGAGCCCTGTAGACATAATCCGTTCCCATATTCCGCTTGAACTCCTGAAAGGTGCACTCCGGCCGGGTAATCAGCATTTCTTTTGCAATCTTCCCCACATATATCTGCCCATCCTCACCGATACTCACCACGGATGGGGTCAGAAATTCTCCAAGTGAATTGGGGATGAGTTCCACTTTTGCCTCTCGGTAAACTGCCGCCAGGCTGTTAGTCGTCCCCAGATCAATTCCGATAATTGCCATTCCGTTTTCTCCTTATCCATCCCTTAGTCCCTGAACTGTTACCTGTCCCCTGCAGCCGGTTTCAATACCATACATGAAAGCCGGGGGTTACTGCTCCATCCAATCCCGGTACTGCTCCTGCATATTTTCAAAACGTTCATCCAGCTCCTGACGCCATCCCTCCTGCTCCCGGCTCTCCTGCTCCTCCCGCAGGATTGCTTCTTCCCGTTTTCTCTGCTCCTGCAGTTTCTCTTTCTTTTCTGCGTTCATCGCCGGCCTTACCACTAACACCAGAATCAGTATAATGGTGAGAAATATCAATAAAGCCCCAAACATTATCCAATACTTCAACCGTTTCCTGCAGTTGAACCTTCGCTGAATCTCCAGCCATTCTTCGTTATCCTTCGCAAATGCTCTGTAATATTTTAAGTAGGCATCAGCGGAGGCTACATTCAACAGACTTCCATCCAGGCCGCGGTCCTTCAATATTTGCAGAATCGCATAATGTTCCTGTCGTTGCTCCTGTGACACCACATGCTCCGGCATAAAACAGGTAAATCTGCTCCGCCACTTCTTCCTGTTCCACTGTCGGCTTCCGGTCTTCATCCCGTTGTCATCTCTTTGGCCCTTCCGTTTTGGCTCCCAACAGATATCCTTCCACCACTCAAAGTAGTCCAGGGTTTCTCCATGCCACCCGGGAACAGCACAGATTTCCTGCAGAAGCTTCTGCCGAAAACCTTCATGACAATACAAGTCATCATAGTCCGGTCGGAACAGAAAATAGTGCCAGACCGCTTTTCTGTTTTGCAGATAGGGATTCCAGGCAATCCAGTAAAATTCTTTGAAAAAATCTTCTGCAAGCTCAATCTGATAATATGAGGAGACATCATCATAAGCA
>JAIDME010000299.1 GCA_029050705.1 Acetatifactor sp. | reverse complement strand
GGATATAATTAACTGGCTGATATCTTTTTCTAAGAGCTTTTTGTTCTTTATAATAAAATATATTATAGCAATATTTGGTTTGGGAACCATAGCGAGCATAATAATCAAAATAGTTCGCAGAAACAATGTGGACGTTATTTTCGGTGGTGAATTATCGTCCGGGAAAACTACCATTTTTAAGAGATTGGAAAACCCCGAAATAACAGAAAGCGAGTTATTAAGCATTACAAGCACAAAAAGCACAAAAAAGCAAAGGGGAACCCGAATCGCGGTCGGAAAAAGAGATATATATCCGCTTATGCTGGATAATCCGGGACAACAATATGCTGATATTTTCGATGGTATCAATAAAAGATTTTTATGCAATCCGCATAGAATTCTGATTTATGCGATTGCTTTATTTCCCGAGAATAAATCGGACGAAGATATTCATAAGAACGATCAATATCGTATTGGTCAAATCCACAAAGCAATCCAGCTGTTATCGATTGTCCTGAAGAGTAAAACAGTAAAATCTCTTGATAAAATAGTAGTATTTGTTAATAAAATGGATCTGTTATATGAGAATGAAGTTGCCTTTTCTAAAGTCAATCGAAATAACGAAGGGATAAATTTGTTGAAAAAAATAAACGGCTTTGAAGAATTGAATGAGATAATAGCATATAGCCCGAAAGTAGAAATTATATATGGAAGTGCTCTAAAGGGATGGGGAATATATAAAATACGAGATATTATAAAAGGAGTAATTTAAAGTCTGATCATCAAATTCTGTAAAATTAGGAGAGCTGAAATGCAACAAAAGATTAGACATTTTGAGCCGTTTATTTTTTTGCCGATGGGAATCATTCAGGAAAAGCTTTTTTTTATAAATCCGGATTTGGTTGGGGAATATACATGGCTGAAAGAAAAAATTTTTTTATATTTGGAAAACGAAATCGTTTCTGACAACATAGTAAGGGTGTTTAAATATAGAAACAGCGTTATCATAATACATATATATCCGCTGCAATATAAAGAGCCGATAAGCGGAAGAGGCGGACAAGTGTTAGTGATCGGATACATTATAAGCAGGGAATTGATAAGGAAATACTATGAGGGAGCAGTATTCAGAATAAATGCCTTTTTTAATCTTATTGAGCAGACTGTAAGAATTCATTATAATTTTCATTCTTTTGATATTGCCACTGACTTTGTCAAAATGATTAATGATGAGAAATGCTGCAGACAAGAGATTGTTGATACAATAAATACATTGGTTATCAAAAGTAACAGTAACTGGAATAAATATTTTTGGAGCAAAGCACAGAATTTATCGATGGTACGCCGCAAAGAAAAAGCGCTGATCTTAAAAACGCCGGAAGAATCGAGTAATCTGATTGAGATATATAATTATCTGCGCGACAGAAGATTTAAGACATGTATTGTCTTATATAATTGCAAAAATTATTTGAATTATATTTTTCTAAGGAAAGAAAAAGTTGAACTGATACAAATCAGCGACAAAAGAAAGCAGATATCTGATCGTGGAGGGATACGATGAATTGAAACAATACACATGTTTCAAGATTCAGCCCGGAAGGGGCAAAAAACTGGTCATAGGTCCAGCCGTCCGTGAGAATTGTATCCGCAGATGTGCCGAGCGAGCCAATGGAAAAAGCGGTAATCATACTGGTAATTTCCCCATCATTCTCACAGGAATCCCAGATCAGATCCAGGATGTCTGATTGCCCTGCCACATCACTTTTTTGGAAATAGGGTTCCAGATCTGCCAGAAGTCCTTTGCTTTCCGGCATTTCCTTGTCTATCCAGCTCACGTCCAAAATGTCCGGTATCTCTGACTGGTGAAAGAGCAGATCCTCCGTGAAAGCGTCGATGTCATTATAGTTTTTTATTGAAATCTCGTATTTCGTGCTGGAACGATTGAATTTTCGCACAAACTTTCCCGGTTTGGTGGTGGTGATCATGGGGAGTCCCAGAGTTATGATCTGTTTTTCGGGTACATATCCCCTGTCCAGATAGCCAATCTGAACAACCTCTGCATCTTCACTGCTGCCCAAGCCGATGGTGTCGTAGGATAATGCTTCCAGGACAGGGGACAGCTTTGGCGCATTTTCGGGCGCAACCATACGCTCTTTTGTTTCCGGCAGGGTCAAAAAAGTAGACGCTGCCGTCATAACCCATCAGCAGAAGACTGCCGCTTTCGTCTACATAAACAGAAACATTCAAAAAAGAATTCCCGGAAAAATCGCTGTGATCCGGAACGGTCAGATAGACTTCCTGTAAATTACTGTCCAGTTTCTGCAGACAATATAAGGCGGAGCCATCCTGCGTAGCAGCTTTTTCCGGAAAATACAGGGAATCGTCCCGTCCCAAGGCAAAACTCAAGATGAAATATTCCTCGGAGCTTCCTGTGTACAGCTCTTCCGGGATTCCTGTACCATCCGCTGCGGCCCGATAGAGCGTAGTCAGCATTTTGCCCTGTTCCGCACTCCATTTTTTTCCGGATAGATCAGCTTGTCATCCTGCCATTCGAAATAATCCAGATTGCTCAGGTTAAGCTTGATCTTCCGGTATGCAGCCACGGGTATCATTTCCCCGGTGAGAATAATCTCCTTATTTTCCTGCTCCTCCGGGTCTTTGGATGAGCCGCAGCCAATTGCTCCCAGCAGGAGAGCTACCATCAGCAGAAAACATGTTACACATCTTTGTAGAAATCTGAAACTCATAGTCAGCCTCCCGGCGTTAATTATATTGATATTTTAATACAGGATATCATTAAATTCCAGAGTGTCTTTTCAAAAAAACAGCCGGTTGGGTGCTGCACAACAAGGTATTCTCTTAGTCGGTAACGGACTCCATGAATATTTTATTGAATTTTTCAAGCTGATCGTAGATGATTCCGTGACCGCTGCCAGGTAAGGTTATAAGCTTTGAACCGGGGATGCTTTGGTGCTGCAACTCGGCGAGCTCTCCGGAAACAATGACATCTTTACCACCGTGGATAATGTATGTGGGAACATGGACACAGCTGAGATCTTTCCGGCTGTCCTCATCACGCAAGGCGACAGCGCTTTTAATTGTTCCGATCCCTGACGCGGACAAAGCGATGTTCATGAACCAGTCAACAACTGCGCTCGAATGTTGCTGTGCAAAGAGCTGTTTGCTGAAGTTTTGGCATAGCTGCGGCCTGTCGGTTTCTGCAAGGCTTATCAGGTCATTGACTTCCTGCAGAGTTTTTCCGTATGGACAGCCGGGATGCTGCGCAAAACACGGGGCGGCAGCAGAAAGCAAGATCAGCTTGCGCACGCCGAATCCGTTGTAACAATTCATATATCTTAAGGCAATTGCTCCGCCCATTGAAAAACCCACCATAATAAAATTATTAAGACAAAGATGTCGAACTACCTGAAAGATATCGGCGGACATTTGGGCGTAGGAATATCCGCATACGGGCGTATCTGATCTGCCGAAACCTCTCAGATCTACCGCTACTACACGATATCCGCAGTCGGTAAGCAGATTTATCTGATACTCAAAGATCTGATGGGACAGCGGCCATCCGTGAATGAGGAAAATCGTCTGCTTTCCCTGCGGATTAAAGTCATAAACAGCAATTTTGGTTCCGTCGTTTGATGTGATTAAATTCATAAATATCTCTTTTATCTGTTTTTCATATTTTATTCGGCTGGGTTGGTTAATGTTATCAGGATTGCCTGTTTTCTGCATATCTGTCTGAGTTGAATATTTGACAATTTGTCTTTCTTTTGTTATCATTCTGATAGATTACCCGGAGGGTGAGTCATTCGTTGGGAAATGATGAGCTGGATAAGGTAACAGGTTGAGATACCTGTTTTCTTACCGGCTCTTTTTATTGTAAAGGAGACGAGAAGATGGATATGTTATCAGGAAATGTCAGACGGATTTATTTCAAGTATTTAACTGCAGCTTTTGGGAGTGCACTGATCAGTTCTATCTATGGTATTGTGGATATGGCGATGGTGGGACAGTATCAGGGGCCAAACGGCACGGCGGCACTTGCCGTTGTGGCTCCGATCTGGAATATTATATACAGTCTGGGACTTTTAACAGGAATCGGCGGCTCCGTATTATTGGGCAGTGCAAAGGGAAAAGGCGAAACAAAGGCGCAAAACGAATATTTTTCAGCGGCACTGATAGGTACAATAGCACTTGCAATAGTATGTTGGGGGACGGTCCTGTTTTTTGATACGGAAATGCTGTCGATTTTCGGCGCAGAGGAAACGTTGCTGCCTTTAGCAAAAGAATACCTTATTCCGGTTAAATTCGTAGTTCCTGCTTTTCTCTTTAATCAAATGCTGGCAGCTTTTTTACGGAATGATAATGCTCCTGCGCTGGCAACGGCAGCAGTTTTAAGCGGCGGTATATTTAATATTTTCGGAGATTACTTCTTTGTTTTTACTTTGGACATGGGAATACGGGGTGCAGGATTAGCGACCGCAATCGGGGCAGTCATTACCTGTGTGGTTATGCTTACCCATTTTTTCACACATAAAAACAGTCTGCATTTTGTTTTTCCTTCATTGTTTTGTAAAAAGGCACAGCAGATTCTGGTGACCGGCTTTTCCACTTTTTTCATTGATGTGGCAATGGGCTTTTTGACTATGATATTTAACCGACAGATTGTAAGGTATTTCGGAACAGATGCCTTATCTGTTTATGGCGTCATTGTGAATGTCAGCACGATCGTACAGTGCTGCGCATATAGCGTAGGGCAGGCGGCGCAGCCCATTTTATCAGTTAATTACGGTGCGGACAACTGGGTGCGTATAAAAGGGACGCTTCGGTATGCACTATATACAGTGGTATTTTTCAGTGTAATATGGACAATATCCGTTTGGGCAATTCCAAATGGATTTATCCGTGTTTTTATGGCTCCGACAGAAGCTGTCTGCCGGATTGCACCATCCATTATGCGCAGTTACGGTATATCATTCCTGTTATTGCCGCTGAATATCTTTTCCACCTATTATTTTCAGTCATTGATGAAACCGGGTGCTTCTTTCCTTGTTTCTGTTGCAAGGGGAATGGTTATCAGCGGGATTTTGATTTATGCCCTGCCCGCTTTGGCAGGAGCAGATTCTATTTGGTTTGCCATGCCGATTACAGAACTGTCAGTGGCGATCGTTGTTATTATTCTGATGGTAAGATACACATCAAATAATTTAAGGACTATTTAATATTTTCCCTGTTAAGATGAAATCACAAAAACGAAAGGAGCGGCAGAATGTACTTAACAATACTGAAAAAAGACATAAAACGCAAAAAGACAATGAACATAATCCTGCTGATTTTTGTGATTTTGGCGGCCACGTTCATTGCGGGCAGCGCAAATAATCTGATTACTGTAAACGGTGCGCTGGACTATTTTATTGAGAGAGCGAATGTGCCGGATTACTGGTTTGCTTCGACAAATGCCGGAGACATTGAAAGATTTGAGGAATTTGCAGAGAAAAGCGGTTACGATTATGATATCTCAAGGCTTATCCAGATTGAACCCTCGAATGTTCTGGTGGAGGGCGAAACACTTGAATATTATAATACACTGGCACTGTCGACTCTTGGCGGGATTAGGATTTTTGATGAAGAGAATCGGGAGATTACAAACGTCAGGGATGGCGAGATATACATCACCGGATTTCTGTTTCAATCGGCGGCAAATGACTTTCACAATGGCGGGAAAATTTATATCAGACAGGGCGGAGTGGAAAAAGAATTTACCATAAAAGGCTACACAAAAGATGCCCTTTTCGGCTCGGAAATGGTGGGGATGACCAGGTTTCTCATAAGTGAGAATGATGCAGAGCTGTTTGGTGGTTCGGGAGCGGCTGTCTGCCTTTCGGTTGAGGTTCATACAGATGATACCGATTATCGTGATAAATTCAACAAATTGGGAATCAATACCGTAATGTCGGTAGACCGCTCCATGTTTAAATTGATATACCTTATGGATATGCTGATAGCGGCGATCCTGCTGGTGGTAAGCATGTGTCTGATATTGATTTCCATGGTCATCCTGCGGTTTATCATCAACTTTACGATCACTGAGGAATTTCGCGAGATTGGTGTCATGAAAGCCATCGGGATCAAAACAAAAGCAATCCGGGGACTGTATATAGCCAAGTATTTTGCCATTGCGGCAGTGGGGGCTATTGTGGGACTGGCACTCAGCTTTCCATTCAGCAGGATGATGATCGCCGGAGTTTCCCGGAGAATTATCATCTCGGAGGAGGATAACTTTTGGATCAATATCGGGGCGGCGGTTCTGACAGGGGCGGTGGTGGTACTGTTCAGTTATTTCTGCACGCGGAGGATACGAAAGTTTTCCCCGATAGATGCGATACGCAGCGGCGAAACGGGAGAGCGATTCAGAAAAAAAGGATTTCTGCACCTGGAAAGTCTGCCTGTGCCCGCAGTGTCTTTTATGGCGGCAAATGATATTCTCAGCGGGATAAAAAGCTATATCTCAATGATACTTATTTTTATTATCGGGACACTGTTGGTGATCATTCCCGTGAACACAATAAACACACTGCGCTCCGATGACCTGATAACACTGTTCAATATGGTGAAAAGTGACCATGTTATTTCCAGAGAACTTTTATTCAATCCCAACGAGGACAATGAGGCGAAGATCAGGCGGCAGTTTTCAGAAGTGCGGGAAATGTTTGCCGGGAACGGAATAGATGTGGAAGTGTTTCAGGAGGTAATGTTCCGGAGCAATATCTACAAGGGTGAAAAGGTTACAAACTCGCTGTCCTTCCAGGGCTGCGGCGGTGTGAGGACTGACATGTATACTTACATTGACGGAACGCCTCCGCAGAATGTTCATGAGGTGGCGCTGACCTATCTGACAGCGGGACAGATCGGCGCGGAAATTGGGGATGACGTGGAGATAAAAGTGGGCGAAGACACCAGGATTTACACCGTCACCGCGCTGATACAGAGCATGAATAATATGGGGGAGGGTGTTCGCTTTCATCAGGACGCGGAGCTTGATTACAGTTATGCAGCAGGCAGCTTCGGAATTCAGGTGAACTACAGGGACGATCCGAATGAGGAGGAGCTTGATCGGCGCAGGGCGCTGATTGAAGAACTCTATCCGGATGCCAGAGTATATACCCCCGGCGGATACATCGGTTATATGATAGGCGATGTGGCCGGACGGCTGGACAGCATGAAAGTACTGATCCTAAGTATTATTCTGGGAATCAATGCTCTTGTGGCCGTGCTTATGGTGAAGAGCTTTATCAGCAGGGAAAAAAGCGAAATTGCGCTGCTGAAAGCAATGGGATTTCAGGACAAAACCCTTATATTGTGGCAGACAATGCGCATCGGAATTGTTCTGATGGTGTCAGTGCTTGCGGGTACACTGATCTCGTCACCACTGTCAACGATCATTGTCACACCGATTTTCAGAATGATGGGCGCTTACAGCATTGTGTTTGAGATCAGACCGCTTGAGGTCTATGTGGTATTTCCGGCTGTAATGCTTGCCGCGACAGCGCTGGCGGCTTTTATCTCGGCCCGGGGACTGCGGAAGATCTCATCGGCGGATATTTCGAACAATGAGTGAAAAAGAAAGGCAGGATTATTTTAATGAAAAATATTTTACAGGTTAAGGATCTTTGCAAAACATATGTGGTGAACAAGAGACAGAATAATGTCCTGAAAAACGTAAATTTCAGCGTTGACGAAGGGGAGATGATTGCGGTTATGGGCCCCTCCGGATCAGGAAAATCCACGCTGCTGTACACTGTTTCGGGGATGGACGGAATAACTGCCGGTCAGGTGGAATTTTGCGGAAGAAGCCTTGCTGACATGAATCAAAAGGAGCTTGCGGAGCTTCGGCTTGACGAAATGGGATTCATTTTCCAGCAGATGTATATGCTGAAAAATCTTTCGGTGCTGGACAATATCATACTTCCCGCATGCCAGTCGGACAAGATCAGGGAGACGCGCCGTCAGACCGTGGAGCGGGGACATGCGCTGATGCGCAAGCTGGGAATAATCGAGGTGGCTGACAACGATATCAATGAGGTGTCGGGCGGACAGCTCCAGCGGGCCTGCATCTGCCGGAGTATGATAAATAAGCCCAGGATGATCTTCGCGGACGAGCCCACGGGCGCATTAAACCGCTCCTCCTCCGACGAGGTTATGGAAGAACTTGCCGGGCTGAATGCGGAGGGCACCACAATTATGCTGGTGACTCACGATGTCAAAGTAGCGGCAAAATGCACGAGAATTTTGTATATAGTTGACGGAAACATTAGAGGGGAGCATAATTTAGGCAGATACCAAAAGGCAAAGCTGCGTGACCGTGAGCGGGCGCTGAACGGCTGGCTCATGGAAATGGGCTGGTGATGACAGCTTATTGTTGGAGGGCAAGGGTTGACGGATATACTGATAGTTGAGGATAATAGGGAACTGGCAGGGGTGCTGCGGGATTTCTTAAGGTCGGAAAATTACACGGTGTCTGTGGCGGAAAACGCTGAAAAAGCCTTGTCGCTGTATCAGAGATACGGCGCAAGGCTTGTGGTGCTGGATATTATGCTGCCTGACGGGGACGGATTTTTAATCTGTGAAAAAATCCGTGAGGACAGCAACACGCCCATACTTATTGTGAGCGCGAAAACAGATAAGGAAGATAAGCTTACGGGATTGAATCTGGGGGCGGACGACTACATTGAAAAGCCCTATGACATTGACATTATGCTTGCGAAGATCGCAGGTATCTTCAAGCGCAGATACTCCCTTGATGAGCTGACGGACGGAGACATTCGGATAGACAAGGTCAATCGTACAGTGTACAAAAACAATGTGCCGGTTGAGATGACGGCAAAGGAATTTGACCTGCTTGTGCTGCTGCTGGAAAACAAAGGACGGACGCTCTCAAAAGAGTATATTTTCAACAGAATCTGGGGCAGCGACAGCTTTTCCGAGCCGCAGACTCTTACGGTTCACATAAAGTGGCTGCGCCGGAAGATCGGGGAAAGCCCCGGGAATCCGCAGAAAATTCTGACGGTCTGGGGAGTGGGGTATAGATATCTGTGAAGGCATGGAGAAAAATTTTTGTGGTGATTATGGTGCTTACAGCCGTGATCTTTACCGGGGCCAATCTTTTTTTGTATTACCTGAAAACGCCCGAAAACGGCAGACCCTACCGGGTTGAGGTAAACAGAATTGCGCTTCAGATTGAGCAGGGCGGGCTTGAGAGCGTTGATCTGTCAATGCACCAATACGTGAAAGGTGTGGCGGAATTCGGCGATGATTTCTATAAATCCGACAGTGATTATATGATTCGGGAGATTGACGGCAGGCTGTACCGGTTTGACTATTCTGTAAAAAATGATATCGGGAATTCGCAGATCATAATTGCGGTAAATGTGATTTTGGCGGTTATGGCGGTGATAGTTTTCGGCGTTTTATTTTATGTGCGGGGGAAAATACTAAAGCCTTTTGAACGACTGACAAATGTTCCATATGAGCTTTCCAGGGGCAATCTCACTCTGCCTGTCAAAGAAAGTAAGAGCCGCTTTTTCGGAAAATTTTTGTGGGGCATTGATCTGCTTCGGGAGAATATCGAGCAGCAGAAGCAGCGTGAGCTGGAACTTCAAAAGGAGAGGAAAACGCTCCTGTTGTCCCTGTCACACGATATTAAAACGCCCCTTTCCACCATAAAGTTATTTTCGAAAGCATTGTCAAAGAATTTGTATCCCGATGGAGAAAAACAGCGGGAAATCGCCGAAAGCATTAATGAGAAGGCAGACGAGATCGAGGGTTATGTCTCCCGGATCATCACCGCCTCCCGGGAGGATTTCCTGAGCCTGGACGTGGAGAACGGCGAGTTCTATCTGGCGGATTTAGTGCAGAATATTGCTGCCTATTACGGTGAAAAACTGGCGCTTGTGAAAACGGAATTCACTGTGGAGAAATATAATAATTGTCTGCTTTTCGGAGATTTGGACCGCAGTGTGGAGGTAGTGCAGAACATAATTGAAAACGCTCTGAAATATGGCGACGGGAAGCGGATTGAGGTGCTGTTCCCGGATGAGGAAGAAGGCGTGCTGATCTCGGTGAGAAACAGCGGCTGTACGCTGGCCAAGGAGGATCTGCCCCATATCTTCGAAAGCTTCTGGCGTGGCGCAAATTCTCAAAACGTCAGCGGCAGCGGGCTGGGTCTGTACATCTGCAGACAGCTTATGCACAAAAT